>JBAXCW010000128.1:0-4025 GCA_037141275.1 Actinomycetes bacterium | reverse complement strand
GCCGTTGAGAACGCTGCCCTGCTGCCGTGGCTACTGGGAACTGCCTACCTACACTCCGCGACAATCCAGGAGAAGCGCGGGATGCTGAAGCTCTGGAATGTCTCCCTTGTACTTGGCGCGGGGGTTCTTTCGATCCTTGGGACCTTCCTGGTCCGGTCAGGCATCTTGAGCTCAATCCACGCGTTCGTTGAGCCTGGGGCGACACTGCGCTGGACCTTTGTAGCGCTGATCGTGATTGAGCTTGTGGCTTCGGTCTGGCTCGTCATTTCGCGCCGGGGGCAGCTCAAGACCGAGCATCACCTCGATGCGATTATCTCGCGCGAGAGTTTCTTCCTCGCGCAGAACCTAGTCCTTGTAGCTCTCGCGTTTGTTGTGATGTGGGGCACCTTCTTCCCGCTGATCAGCGAGGCGATCACAGGCACTAAGTCGAGCGTGGGGCCACCCTGGTTTGACCAGTATGTCGGTCCGCTGGCTCTGGTTTTGGTCGCTCTGATGGGCATTGGTCCACTGGTTGCCTGGAGGCGCTCTGGGCTGGCTGAGTTGGGGCGGTCAATCGCCCGACCTGCCGGCATTGCGATCGCCTTTGGAGTGTTGCTGTACGCGTTCAATGGCGATGTTCGCGGAGATGTCTCCGCGCTGGTCCTATTCGTCTTGGCAGCGATGGTCGGCTGCACCGTGCTCCAAGAGTTCGGCCGGGGTGTAAGGGCGCGCCGTGCCATGGCAGCCGAGCCGACCGCGAAGGCCTTGGCGCAACTAGTCAGGCGTAACCGTCGGCGTTACGGCGGCTACGTGGTGCACTTCGGCTTCGCTGTCTTGCTCTGCGGCATCGCAGCCTCATCCTCATTCCAGCGAGTGACCGAGGTGCCGCTCAAGGTCGGACAGAGCATCCACACGCGTGGCTACACGGTGACCTACAAACAGCCAACGGCTGCCGTCAACGCTGAACGGGTCTCGCTTGGTGCTGAGCTGGTGGTCACCCACAACGGCAAAGCAGATGGCACGTTTGACACATCCAAGAGCTGGTATCCGGCCAATCAAACGCCGACGGTTGGCGACGCGTTCGCCGGGGAGACTGAGACTGATGTAGGGCTCAGAGCCGGTCCACTTCGGGACCTTTGGGCTGCGGTCGAGCCGGACACTTCAACAATTCTTCCGATCGCAGAGAGGCTCGACAAGAAGTTCGGGAACCTGACCCCGATTGCCCGAGCAGTTGGGATCGCGGCCGTGGCACGCGCCTACCTCCGCAACCCACCTCCCGCGACCTTCCGCGTAGTGGTGTCGCCAATGGTCACATGGATTTGGGCCGGCGGAATCATCGTCTTCTTTGGCGCCCTGATCGCAATCTGGCCACCTGGGGAGCCCGTTCGCCGCCGACTTCGTAGGCCAGTTGCCCGGAAGCGCAAGAAGGTGGCCTCGTGATCGGCCTTGTTGTCGTGATGCTGGTTCTACTGGCAGTGGTGACATTCATCGGCGCCCCGATCTATCAGGATGCGGCTGATGCCCGTCGCGGGGACAAGGCTGATGTCCAATCGTCTGACTTGGACCAACTGGAAGCTGAGCGCGACGCCAAGCTGCGTGAGATCCGGGATGCGGAACTTGACTGGCGGACTGGAAAGCTGAGCGAGGCTGATTGGCAGCAGCTCGATGCTGAGCTGCGGTCGGATGCTGCCGCAATTCTGCACAGGGTTGAGGCCGAGGGCGTAAAGAAGCCTTCCGAGCAGTAAGCTGGCGGCAATGTATTTGATTCTAGGAATCCTTCAAGTCATCGTTTCTATCGTCCTGATCTGCCTGATCCTCATGCACTCGGGCAAAGATGCCGGCATGTCCGGTGCCTTTGGCGGCAGCGGTGGCGGTGGGCCTTTCGGTGGTGGTTCCCTCGTTGAGCGCAATCTCAACCGCTGGACCGTTGGCTTTGCGGTCGTGTTCGGACTGAACACGATCCTGATGCTCAAGATCGGCTGACGCCCCCAAACGGCAGGAGCCCCGCCGTTAGGCGAGGCTCCGTTTCATGCGCCCGAGAGGAATCGAACCTCCACGACCTTTCGGTCACAAGGTCCTTAACCTTGCGCGTCTACCAATTCCGCCACAGGCGCGTGGTCCCGGATTATAGCCCCACGGCCAATTGCGCGACTGGCCCCGGGGTCCTGCTGGCAGGAGTTGCGCCTATCCGTGCCGAAGGCTACGCTGTACGAACATCCGTTCGCCAGCTATCACGCGCCGAGGAGGCCACGTGACCCCGTTTGAACTGACTCGCCGACAGCAAGAAATCATGGACGCCATCCGTGGCTTCACTGGTGAGCACGGTTACCCACCGACAGTCAGGGACATCGGCAAGGCAGTTGGGCTGACATCAAGCTCAACAGTGCATGCTCACCTCGCCAACCTCGAGAAGCTGGGGCTTCTGCGCCGCGATCCCACAAAGCCACGCGCGATGGAGCTGGTTGACCGCGCAACACGCGGGGTTAAGGGCTTCGTGTCCGGACCTGGCCTGCCCGTCGTCGGCCATGTAGCCGCCGGTAGTCCAACGGTCGCTGAGGAGCTGATTGAGGACCACGTAGAGGTCCCCCAGCAGGCTGGTGGTCGGGATGGTCAGTTTGTCCTCCGTGTTCGCGGTGATTCAATGATTGACGCCGGCATCCTCGACGGAGATCTCGTCGTGGTCGCCGAGGCCAAGGAAGCACGTGATGGGGAGATCGTCGTTGCGCTGGTTGGTGAGGACAGCGAAGCTACGGTCAAGCGCTTCTTCAAAGATGGCAAGAAGGTCAGGCTTGAAGCAGAGAACAAGGCTTACAAGCCGATCATCACCGATCAGGTCCAGCTGGTCGGGCGCGTTGTTGGTCTGATGCGCGACGTACGCTAGAAGTAATCCCCGCGGAGCTCCTGTCTGTCCGTAGCGCTGCCTAGCCTCACGCTATGAATAATTACATTTCCATTGACAGGCTTCTGCATCGGTCACTTTTCGTTTTCAAGAAGAGGCTTGGCCGTTTGGCAGCCCTGTCTGGCCTACTGCTAGTGACACTGGCGTTGATAGCCACTCTGGTCGTCGCGCTCGTTGCGATCGGCTCGGGTGGCAGCCAACCATTTGTCTTTGTACTCATCGTGATTGGCATCCTTCTCGGGGGTGCTGCAATAGCTGCGATGTCAGCCTTCAACGCCTCGATCGTACGCGTCGTCGAGGCTGAGGAACGAGGCTTAGAGCTAGGTGGAATCCTCGATGTCCTCAAGAGCGTGAGGACGCGGATCTGGCCGGAGTTCTGGGTCGGATTGCTTGCTTCGGTTGCGACCGTCGTCGGCTACTTCATCTTCCTGATCCCCGGGATTTACCTTGCGGTTGTGTGGGCGGTCGTGACACCAGTGATTGTTGTTGAAGGGCTGTCACTCGACGCCTTGGCTCGCAGCCGCCAGCTAGTCAAGGGGAACGGCTGGGGTGTATTCGGCTTTGTGCTGGTGGCTTTCTTGTTATTCCTTGTCGTTGCCTACGGACTGCTTGTTGCTGTGGTTCTAGTAGGCGCTCTGCTGGGTGCCATAGTCGGTGGCTCCGCTGGTGGCGGAGTGGCGGGTGTGGTCATGGGCATTGGGTATCTGGCTCTCTACGTAGTTGGGCTTCCGGCCAGCGGCGTGATCGGCTCCGTCCTGTACTTCGAGCTTGTAGGACTGGATGGCCACTCGGTTAGCCAGCCAACGCCAGCTCCCGCAGTACCCGTAGCGCCACCGGCACCGCCTACGCCACCGGCACCGCCTGTGGTCTAGGGCAAGCCAAGTTCCAGATTCGCATCAGATCACCCGGCCAATGGCCGGGTGATTTCGTTCTGGGTACCCTTCTGGGAAGTGAGACAGACGGCCGCGGCTGCCTTAGGGCAGTCGAGGAAAGTCCGGACATCGAAGGGCAGGGTGGTCGGTAACGCCGACCCGGGGAAACCCGCGGGAAAGTGCCACAGAAAAGAACCGCCTAAGTGGAGCCTCGGCTCCACCGGTAAGGGTGAAAAGGTGCGGTAAGAGCGCACCGGCGTCGTGGTGACACGGCG
>JBAXCW010000127.1:0-4061 GCA_037141275.1 Actinomycetes bacterium | reverse complement strand
GATGGACAACGGGGCAGTAGGGGGCATTCTGGTTGCCAGCCACCTAGTTGGCACTGAGATGCTCGCGGTGGCACACTCCAATGATCGTGCCACGCTTGACCGTCCACTTCGCAGCTTCTACGACTCGCTGGGCGTGACCACAAACCCAATTCCTATCAAGGCCGCACTTGACCTGGCTGGCCTCCCGGGTGGCAATCTCCGACTTCCTCTCGTCTCAGCATCAGCTGCAGACCGCGAGACAATCGCTGACGCCATGCGCGCGCTGGACCTGCTCGCTTGAGCCTCGCCTCCGGCAGTGTTCGCGTCCTCCCGCTCGGTGGAGTAGGGGAAATCGGTAAGAACATGGCAGTCGTTGAGTACGACGGCCGAATCCTTCTGCTTGATGTTGGACTTCGCTTCCCCGGGGGAGACATGCCCGGCATTGATCTGGTCCTCCCAGACTTTGAGTACGTCAGGGAGCGCGCTGACGCAATTGAGGCAATCGTCATCACCCATGGTCACGAGGACCATGTTGGGGCCCTTCCTTGGCTGCTGAGAGACATTGGCGTCGAATCTGTACCGATGATCATCAGCGGACCGCTCACAGTGGAGATGGCCCGTTCCAAGCTCAAGGAACACAAGCTCGACGACTCGGCACTCGAAGCTGTGGACACAGGGGAGATCATTGAGGCCGGACCATTCACGATCGAGATGATTCACCTGACACATTCGATCCCGGACGCTCGCGGCGTCGCCGTTGGCACGCCAGCAGGAACCGTTGTCTTCACCGGCGACTACAAATTTGACCAAACCCCCGTCGATGGGGACCCGGCGGACATGGCACGGCTTGCCGAACTCGGAGCTGAGGGAGTAGTACTCCTCTGCGGTGACTCAACCAACGCTGACCGACCAGGGTTTTCCCCGTCTGAGAGTCTCGTCGGCCCAGCATTGCTGAAGGTCTTCGAAGCCTGTGAGGGCCGCATCATCGTCACAAGCTTTGCTTCCAATGTCCATCGCGTTCAGCAGGTGGTAGACGCCGCGGGAGCCACCGGACGGAAGGTGGCGCTGGTTGGCCGGTCAATGGTCAAGAACTCAAAGATCGCCAAGGTGCTCAATCACTTGAGCGTGCCAGAGGGCATCCTGATCCAGCCGCGAGAGATCAACAACTTTCCAGATGACCGTGTTGTGGTGGTGTCGACTGGGTCACAAGGGGAGCCGCTTTCTGCGCTCCGCCGAATGGCGCACCGCGACCACGCCCAGATCGAGCTCCACAGTGGCGACACCATTGTGTTCTCGGCCACGCCAGTGCCGGGTAACGAACGCGCCGTGAACGAGACAGTCGACCGCCTCTACCAAATCGGCTGCACTGTCATCACAGCTCAAGACGCTCCAATTCATGCCTCTGGTCATGGGTACGCGGAGGAGTTGAAGCTGATGCTGAACCTTGTACGCCCTACGTATTTCATGCCCGTGCATGGTGACGCGAAGCGTCTCCGCCTCCACAGGGAGCTGGCAGAGCAGGTGGGAATCGCCCCATCATCAATCTTCGAGGGCGCAAATGGCCTTCCGCTTGACATCAATGACTCTGGAGCACGGTTTGGTCCCCCGGAGCACTCAGGCGTTCTGCTTGTAGATGGAATGGAGCTCGGTGAGCCATCTGAGGCGGCTGTGAGAGACAGGCGGACCCTCGCCGATGACGGTGTGGTTGTGATCGTTGTGTCCATCAGCGCGCAGTCAGGCGAACTCATCTCCGATCCCGAAGTCGTATCCAGAGGGATGGCGGCAGGAGCGGATACAGACAAACTGGTCAAGTGCGCCAAGGACTCCTCAATAGCCGTCTGTGAGGCAGCGGCAAAGGCTGGCGAGCACGACAGAGACGAACTTGAGCGCAGGCTTCATGACGGTGTAGCAGCGGACATTCACTCCGCATTGCGTCGCCGACCGCTAGTTCTTCCCGTCGTAGTTGAAGCCTAGACCCGTTTAAGCCTGGGGGATGTGAAGCAGGAATTTGGCTCCGCCAAGCTCTGACTCCCCAACCTCAACGTCTCCACCGTGATCCAAAGCAACGGCTCTGACGATTGCGAGGCCGAGGCCGGTATTACCGGCCGTCTCACCTCCCTCGCGCACGAAACGCTCAAACACGCTCTCTCTCTTACTCGCCTCGATCCCCTGACCGGAGTCCTCCACGACAACAGTCCACAGATTGGGGCTGATGACAGTGCTAATCCTGATGGCAGTTCCAGTCGGAGTATGGATGGCGGCATTCTCAATCAGATTCCTGATCGCACGGGCGAGCGCAGGAACGTCGTATGTCACAAGGGCGGGCTGTACCTCGAGGGTAACCTGACTATCTGCGACGGCTGCCTTGGCATCCGCAAGTGCAGTGGCAATCAAATCCGAGCCCGGGATAGCCGACACATGGGGTTCAGATTCGTCTGAGCGGGCGAGTACTAGAAGGTCGCTGACAATTGACGCCATGCGCCGTGCCGAACGGAGCGCCGCCGACCGGAGCTCATTGTCAGGTGCCGAGCCCACCTCAAACAGCTCTAGGTTCGCGATCAGGGATGTAAGTGGAGTTCTCAACTCATGAGAGGCGTCCGCAACAAATTCCCTCTGCCTGTTCAGGGCTGCATCTGTCCTCATTCGCGAAACGTCAAGCTCGTGAAGGGCCTGAGACAGGGTGACAGCAAGGTCGTGGATCTCATCGTTCGCGGAGGGAATAGGGATCGTCAGGCTCGGATCTCCAGTCTCGGCAATCTGACGGGCGGCAGCGGTAATTCCGGCAACAGGACTCATCGCTTGGCGTGCGATCGCCAGTCCCGCCAGAAGGGCCAAGAGGGCGGCGGCAAGCACCCCAACCCCAAGGAGTACCCACATTTGAGCAATCGTTGATCCCAAGGCATCCGTCGACCGCGAGTACTGAACTGACGCAGAACCGCTCGGTCGGGTGGGAATTGTCCGAGTCTCTACCCGATAGCCACCAATGCTGGCCGCCCCGGGAGGGAGGAGTCCGAAGTCTGGGGCATCGGCGGTGTCGTCGATTCGATCCCCTGTATATGAGAGCACCCTCACATGGGCATTCTGGGATGCCGCGTAGTCGTCGATGCTCGGGCCTGAAAGTGCCCACCCGCTCGCCGTCGCGTTGACGCTCAGTTCCTCCTGCAGAGTGGTAGCGGCCCTAGCGGTGTCATGTTGAAAGTCAGTCTCGAGACGGGAGGCGAGGATAGACCCAACGACAGCACCGAAGACCAACAGGATCACAAGTGTCAGGGCAGCGGACCCCCCAGCAAGCCGCCATCTGATCGGAAGCGAACTGATTCGTCTCAAGTCATGACCTAATCACGTAGCCCGCGCCGCGGACCGTCTTGAGGATTCGCTCCTCGCCGTTGGCTTCAAGCTTACGGCGAAGGTTTGAGACGAAGACCTCAATGGTGTTCGTCTCAACCATTGCTGGGTAGTGCCAAACATCCTCAAGAAGCTGTTCTCTCGAAATCACGACACCGCGGTTGTGCATGAGGTGCGTGAGCAGCTCAAACTCGCGGGTGGTTAGCTCAAGCTCGCGGTCTCCGATTCTTCCCAGTCGCGTATCGGGGTCAAGCACCAGAGGCCCAGCCGTGAGAGCAGCGGATCCTTTCGGAGGCCTCGCCCGAAGCACTGACCTCATCCGGGCTAGCAGTTCATCCTTGTTGAATGGCTTAACCACATAGTCGTCCAGGCCTGAGTCGAGGCCCTCAACGAGGCTCTCGGGCGCGTCTCGTGCCGTCAGGGCAATAATCCCCGCCCGATAGTCGTTCAGTCGGAGGAGCCGCGCCACCTCAGTTCCGTCCATTCCTGGAAGCCCCAGATCAAGCAGGATTAGGTCTGGCTTAAACGTCCCCGCCAACGACACTGCCTCCGGACCATCAATTGCAGTTCTTGCCTCGAGACCCGCTGATCTGACAATGCGAGAAACCACAGCTGCGATCTCCTGATCGTCCTCTACTACGAGGATTCTGAGGGCACGTCCGGGCTCGGGCCAATCATCCATAGCTCAATCTTACGGCGGGCAGGTCTGCTCGCCATCACGTCGAACGGGTATCGAA
>JBAXCW010000126.1:0-4071 GCA_037141275.1 Actinomycetes bacterium | reverse complement strand
GAACAGCCTCATCCCGCGCTCTCAGCGCAGCAGCTATCGGCCTCACAGGCCTCCTGCTGGGTGGCGCGATGGTCGCAACCGGCGCCCTCAGCAGCGACGCTAAGCCGGCGCTGAAGTCACTCGCACAGGCAGTCGCGGACTCCCAAGCCAGCCAGGGAGCTTTCAGCGGAGTAACGGCACGCGTCACTTTCAAGAACAGCCTTGTTGACTCATCCGTCTTGAGCCAAGGCAGCGATCCACTTCTTGGCGGCGGAAGTGGTCGGCTCTGGGCAGACAACAACGGCAACCTCCGTATTGAGCTTCAGTCAGACGGTGGTGGCGGCGACGTCCAAATAGTCGCCAATGACAAGCAGGCGTGGGTCAGCTACGGCACAACCTCAACCGTCTACCGCGCGTCCATGCCAGCCAGATCTGACACCAAGCCCAAGTCTGAAGTTCACACACCAATCACCGTGACCACAGTTGAGAACGCTTTGAAGGCAATCGCCGGTGACGTGACCATCTCGGACCCAACACCAGACAATGTTGGTGGGCGGCCAGCGTACACGGTCACGATCGAGCCCAAGGACAAGTCCGGCCTGCTCGCAGGAGCGCGGGTCTCATGGGACGCAACCAACGGCGCGCCGCTCGCTGTCGCACTGCTCGCCAAGGGACAGACCGACCCAGTACTTGACCTTCATGCAACAGAGGTCCAGTTTGGGCCTCTTGACGCGTCAATCTTTGCCATCACCCCACCGGCAGACGCCAAGATTGAAAACATCCCAGTGGCGGATCTCCTCGCCAAGGGCAAGGCCGATGCTGCCAAGGGCAAGTCGACCAAGCGGACCAAGCCAGTCACGGGCCTGACCGCAGTCCAAGCAGCTCTTCCATTCACCGTGAACGCTCCCGCATCGCTTGTGGGAATGGATCGCACAGAGGTGATGCTGCTCGGCAAGGACAAGTCAGCCGTCATCACATACGGCACCGGACTGGGTGCAATCGCAGTGGTCGAGTCGGCTGCCAAGCCTTCAAAGAAGGCAAACACTGGTGGCCTCGAGCTGCCAACAAAGACTGTCGGCGGAGTCACCATCACCGAATTTGGCACCGCCCTTGGGTCAATCGCAATGTTCACCCGTGACGGGGTCAGTTACACCCTCGTCGGCTCGGTGACCACAGCGACGCTTGAGTCTGCTGTCAGCGGACTCTGACCCCCAGGATGACCTCAGGCCCACCGGTAGAGGTTCGCGGCCTCACAAAGCAGTACGGCGACATCACCGCCGTAGACGGAGTTGACCTGACGGTTGAGGCTGGCGACGTCTTTGGCTACCTCGGCCCCAATGGAGCGGGGAAGACAACCTCAATGCGAATGATGCTCGGGCTGATCCGCCCCACCGCTGGCGAGGTCAAACTCTTTGGCAAGGATCCACAGGAATCGATCAGTGCACTCACAGGCGTCGCAGGATTCGTTGAAGCCCCACGGTTCTACCCATATCTCGACGCTAGAACCAACCTCGAGCTTCTGGCCGCCCTTGACGGAGATGGCGCCAATGGGCGCATCCCCGAAGTGCTCGACATTGTCGAGCTGACCGATCGCGCCAAAGACAAGGTCGGTGGCTACTCCCATGGCATGCGTCAGCGGCTCGGGATTGCTGCGTCGCTGCTGCGCAAGCCCAAGCTGCTGATGCTCGACGAGCCAGCGACAGGCCTTGACCCAGCTGGCATGCGCGACATGCGACTACTAATCAAGCGACTTGCCAGTGAGGGCATCACTGTGCTGCTGTCAAGCCACCTGCTGGCCGAAGTCGAGGACGTCTGCGACCGCGTCGCGATCATCCGCAAAGGCAAGATCGCCTACCAAGGCCAGCTGTCCCAGCTGCGCAAGGAAGCCGGCCTCTCCTACTCCCTCAGAACAACCGATGACACTGCGGCCCGCAAAGTACTCGACTCCTTCACCGCCGTCACAGACGTTGCCGCCAGCGACGACGGGACACTCCGGTTCCACCCAGCCGACGAGAGCGCGGTCGCTCAACTCTCTGGCCAGCTGACTGCTGCTGGGGCGATGATCATTGAGCTCGCGCCTAGGTCGGCGACGCTCGAGGAACTCTTCTTCGAACTGACCGAGGGACAGCCATGAAAAGCCCTTCGACTTTCACCGTCTACCGCTGGGAGCTACGCAAGCTTCGCGCGCAGAAGCGCACCTACTTAGGCATCGGGGCCGCAATTCTCGTGCCGATGGCATTCACGATCGCCGTGGCCCTCCGCCCCGGTGAGCCACGGGACGTTCCGTTTGGCCGCTACATCCACCAGACCGGGCTTGCCATCCCACTGGTCATGCTGCTGTTTGGGTCAATCTGGTTCTTCCCGCTGATCACAGCCTTGGTAGCCGGAGACATCGTCGCCAACGAGGACCAGAACGGGACGATGAAAACAATCCTGACCCGGTCAGTGGAGCGCACACAGGTCTTCTTCGGCAAAGTGCTGGCTGCCTTCACGTACGCCTTCCTTGCAGTGGTAATCAGCGCGGGCTTTGCCTTGGTGGCAGGCCTCTTTGTATCGGGCTACAACCCGCTCACAAGCCTCTCTGGACAGGTTGTCTCAGCCAACGAAGGACTCTCCCTCGTGGGAGCAAGCGTGGCTGTCTACATGATCCCAATCCTCGCGATTGCTTCAATCGCTCTGATGCTCTCGACCGTCACCCGCAACAGCGCTGCTGCAGTTGTCGGAACGCTGATGTTCAGCCTAATCCTCCAACTGGTGGTCATCATTCCCGGGCTCGGGGGTTTGCAGCCCTACCTCCTGAGCACCCAGTTCAACTCATGGCAAGGCCTGCTGCGGACCCCCATTGACTGGGATCCGATCATCCGCGCTGCCTGGGTCTCCTCCGCCTATGCGATCCCAGCGCTACTGATAGCGCTCGTCGTATTCCTGCGGCGGGACGTAACCGGCGGCTGAGCCGCCCTAAGCCCTACTCAGTCGACGTCGGCCACAGACCGAGGGCCTGGACCTACGTACTTCGCGCTCGGCCTGATCAGGCGAGCCTCGCGCTTCTGCTCAAGGATGTGGGCTGACCAGCCGGCCACACGGGCGCAGGTGAACATGCTGGTGAACATGTCAGCTGGAATCTGTGCGAAGTCAAGAACAACCGCTGACCAGAACTCCACATTCGTGGCAAGGACGCGGTCGGGCTTGCGGGCCTTCAGCTCGGCAAGCGCAGCGGTCTCAAGTGCCTCAGCAACTTCAAACCTTGGAGCGTTGAGTTCCTTAGCAGTGCGGCGAAGAACTCGTGCGCGAGGATCCTCGGCGCGATAAACGCGGTGACCAAAGCCCATCAGGCGCTCGCCACTGTCCAGAGCCTGCTTAACCCACTTGTCAGCGTCACCCAGCTCGACAACACCGTCAAGCATTGTGAGAACCCGTGACGGCGCGCCGCCGTGAAGTGGGCCGGAGAGGGCTCCAACAGCGCCGGACAGGGCTGCGGCACAGTCAGCACCCGTGGAAGCGATGATGCGGGCCGTAAAGGTTGAGGCGTTCATGCCGTGCTCTGCTGCGCTCACCCAGTAGGCGTCGATTGCCTTGGCGTGGTCTGCGTTCACTTCGCCGCGCCAACGGAGCAAGAAACGCTCGGCAATGGTCTTGCCAGCGTCGATCTCAGCCTGTGGCACCCATGCTTGACCTAGTCCACGAGCGGACTGGGCGACAAACGAGAGAGCCATAACCGATGCGCGGGCAAGGTCGTCCCTTGCCGCCTCGTCAGTGATGTCAAGGATTTGGCCCATGCCCCACTCAGGTGCGAGCATTGCGAGGGCTGACTGCACGTCCACGCGGGGGTCGCCTGAGCGGACAAGAAGGGGGTGTGGCTCCGCTGGCAGTAGGCCGGGTTCGAAGCTCCCGTCAACCAAAAGTCCCCAGACCCTCTCGAACGGAACATGCCCAACAAGGTCCTCGATGTCAACACCGCGATAGCGAAGAGCGCCACCTTCGCGGTCTGGTTCCGCGATCTCAGTAGCAAATGCGACTACGCCTTCAAGGCCTGACTGGATTTCACTCACACCCTCAGGATGACACGAAACGGCCAGAGTCGTAGGCTTCGAT
>JBAXCW010000125.1:0-4096 GCA_037141275.1 Actinomycetes bacterium | reverse complement strand
CATCGAGGCAGCGCACCGCTCGGGTTTGCCATCGACCGCAACCGTGATGTTCGGGCACATTGAGACGCCGGAGAGTCTGGCTCGGCACATGAACGTGATCCGCGACCTTCAGGAGCGGACTGGTGGGATTACCGAGTTTGTGCCCCTGTCCTTTGTCCCTGATCAAACTCGACTCGGGCGCAGTCATGGGATTACTGAGATGACAATGGAAGACAACCTGCGGCATGCAGCGGTCTACAGATTGGCGATCGGCCGCAGCGTCAAGAGTCTCCAGGCTAGCTGGGTCAAGATGGGACTAGACGCCGCTGTTGAGTCGCTCGACTGGGGTGTAAACGACCTCGGCGGGACACTGATGGAGGAGTCGATAACCCGAATGGCCGGCGGTAAGCACGGAACTGGAAGGACGCCCACTGATCTAATCGCTGCGGCCCACAAGGCTGGTAGGCCGGCTGCTGAACGGACAACGCTTTATCGCCTGCGGGAGGAGTACCCACTGCCACTTCCCGAGTACGCGGAGTGGGCCCGTCAGCTCGCTGTTGCTGGCTGACCGTTCGGCTCAGCGCAGAAACATGTCTTGATCTGCCGGTCGCCGCAATGCGGCAGCACCAGGCCCATCCTCGGGCGTGATGAACCGCGCCAGACCTGAGACGAGTACGAGCGGCTGACCAGAGTCTTTTGCACGGGCCAGATCGGCTGCTGCCGCGACGGCGTCGGCAATGCCAATTTCCGTTGCCGCAAGTGTTCTTCCGTCGCGGTCGGCCCGGTCGCGCCAGTCATCAAGTGGCTGAAGGCCAGCGCAGCCAATCGCCACATCCACTTGGCTAATGCGGCAAGCACGCCTGAAGGAGTCGGTGATCACCACTGCTGGGGCTGGGCGACCAGTCTGCGCAGCAATGCCAGCGCGGATTGAGCGCGCTGAGGAGTCCGGGTCGGCTGGGAGCAGGATGACTGTGTCGTCCGCTGGGGAGTTGGATTCGTCAACGCCAGCGTTCGCACAGACAAAGCCATGGTGGGTTAAGCAGATCAGGACGCCGTGCTCCTGCCGGATGAGCCGTGCTGACTGGTCGAGAATGACCTGAACGTGGTGAGGGTCTCTGGCCTGCTCTGCTGCTATCCGCTCAGCCTCGGGAGTAGGGGTGACCTCGCTCAGAAGGCGTGTGCTTCCCTCTGCCTTGGAGACCACCTTGTGGGAGATGACAAGAATGTCCTGGCTCGAGAACCCGTCAGGGCCTGCTGCGCTGGCAGCCAGCGAGGCAATGTCAGTTCCTAGTCGCACCTCAGCCGGGGCCGGGAGGGGGCGGACGTGGATCCCACTGTCAGTCAACGGCGACCTGGGCCATCTGGGTCAGGAGACCGCGGGTGTGGGCCGCTCCCCCGTGGAAGCCGAGCAGGTGGTCGCGCATTGCAACTAGATCCTCCGCCGTGTCAATGTCCAAGGAAAGGCTGCTGATTGAGACGGTCTTGCTGGCAACCGAGGCGTCGGCGGCTAGCCCGAGGTGACGCTGGTGTGACCCAGGGCCAAATGCTGGAGTGATCGCATCAGGTGGGCAGAGCAGGAGCGCGTTGGTGCCCGTTCCATGTCGATCAGGAATGACAACTAGGCCTGCGGGTGATCTATGTTCGAGTAGGAAGGCGTCCACCTCGACCGGATCAAGGGCTGGGCAGTCACCGGGGACAAGCAAGACTCTTGCTGCTCCGTTTGCGACTGCATGGGCAACGCCAAGTGAGGCCGCAGCGCTATGGCCCTCGACTCCGCCGTCGTCGAGCCACTCTGCCCCGTGGTGGGCCGCCATCCGTGCTGTATCAACATCAGACGAGACAACAACAACTGTCTCGATTTCACTGCACCTACCCAGCGCTACTAGAACATCAGCAAACATCGCCGCAGCTAGGGCTCGGCGCTGCGCGTCTGGGATCTCTCCGTAGAGACGGGACTTTCCTACCTCGGGGGACTTCATCGGCAGGATCGCGAAGGTGGTCACTGCCCGTTTACCTCAAGCGTCATCGCGAAGGCAAGTGTCTCTGCTGCGAGCCGGCGGCGACCTTCCACTCCGTCCATCAGAAGGTCTGTGCGAAGGGTTGGGGTCGCAGTGACATCCTCGTCGGCTACGAGTCCGTCGATCCATGCTGCGTAGTGCTGTGCGATGCCCGCGGCTGACTGTTGGACCCCGGCAGCACGGAGGAACTCCTCCGTTGGGCCCTTGACGGCATTGCCGTGGACAAGGGGGCTGACAGCCACCACTGGTGCGCTCGCGGTCCGGATTGCTTCTGTCATCCCCGGGACAGCCAGAATTGGGCCAATTGAGATGGCCGGGTTTGAAGGGCCAATCACGATCACATCCGCAGACGCAATGGCTGACAAAACCTCTGCGGTTGGCTTGGCAGCGGTGATTCCCTCCAAGACGACTGCCTCCACAGGTCCTCTTGCTTGGTCGACAATCATGAACTCCTGAAATGGGCGGTGTACTCCACCAACAACAACATGAGTTGCCACCGGTTCATCACACATTGGTAGTACTGCTGCCGAAACGCCGAATGACTCAGCAAGAGCGGCGGTAGCTTGAGTAAGGGTCTGCCCAGCGGCCAGCCGCTGCGCGCGATCTATGCCAATAGCGAGATCCTTATCGCCGAGCTGGAACCAGTTATCGGCATCGAGCTCGCCCAACTGGGCCATTGCGTGGAATGTGTCCCCGTCAAGTCCCCAGCCACGGTCGTTGATGCGGCCAGCGAGGTGGAAGATGATCAGGTCCGGGTCGGGGCACACACGGGCGCCGTAGACGGTGACGTCATCACCAGTGTTGGCAATGACACTCAGGCGGACATCTGGAAGTGCAGCAAAGCCACTGGCGAGCTTGGCCCCACCGGTGCCCCCGGCAAGAACGACGACGCTGCTTGGCGCGTCAGGCGTCGGGGTTGAGTCCTGTGACACGAACGCCCGTCCTCGCCTTATGGCGGATGTTGATGGAGATCATCAGGGCGGTCATCTGTTCAGTGACCTTGGCGAGTTCTAGCCGTCCAGCGTCGATGGAACGCAGGCCTGGAACAAGGTTGAGGATCTCCGCCACCTTGGCGATTGCGTCGCGGTCATTGGAGCAGAGGAGGGTGTCCTCGTCAAGGTCATGCTCAAGGTCGCCCAAGAGGTCGGCGCTAACCGTGTGGAGCCCGGCGACGACGGTGACGCCGGCTGGGACAAGGCTCTCGGCCTGCTGTGCTGCAGAGCCCTGCCAAACCCCGAGCGTTCTAGTGGGGGGACCACCAACATTGGTAGCGAGCGGAACTGTCGCGTCAACAAGGATTGTCCCCTCTGAAAGCGAGCCCTTGATCTCTTTGAGTGTGGGGGCCTGTGAGGAGAACGGAACGCACACAAAAACGATGTTGCCCGCTCCGGCCGCATCAGCATTGGAGAGACCAGTGACAGTGCCTTCGCCTGTGATGCTTGAGGCAACCTCAGCTGCGCGAGAGGCATCACGCGAGCCGATCACGACGTCGCGTCCAGCAAGAGCCAAGCGGGCTGCAAGGCCTCTCCCTAGAGCGCCAGTTCCACCGATGATTGCGATCGCGTCAGCCACGGCGTCGCAGTATAGGCTTTGCCAATGAATAGATTCGAAGGAAAGACAGCTCTGATCACCGGCGGCGCCTCTGGCATTGGAGCTGCGACAGCTGCCCGACTTGCTGCTGAGGGTGCGCGAGTCGCAATTGTTGACGTCAATATGGACAAGGCCAACGAGGTTGCAGCTGACCTTGGTGCCTTCGCCGTGCAGGCAGATGTGTCGGATCCAGAGGCAACGAACGCTGCCGTCGCGCTCGTAGTAGCCGAGCTTGGGCCGATCGATGTTCTTGTCAACAACGCGGGCACAGACCTCCCCGGTTACTTCATCAACAGCACGCCTGAGGTTTGGGATGTTGTGCTTGGGATCAACCTGATCGGAACGTTCACCTTCACCCACGCCATTCTCGGTTCCATGCAGGAGCGTGGCACCGGTGCGATCATCAACGTGGCCAGCGAGGCCGGCAGGGCAGGGTCACCAGGCAATGCTGTCTACAGCGCTGCCAAAGCTGGCGTTATTGGCTTCACCCGCGCGATCGCCCGTGAAGG
>JBAXCW010000124.1:0-4096 GCA_037141275.1 Actinomycetes bacterium | reverse complement strand
AACTCGTTCTATGTGTCCTCAGCAAGCCTGTTCGCAACGCAGATCGCCAACTGCAACTGGATTGGCCGTGCTCACGGTGACGGCTTCGCTTGGCACGATTGGTTCGGCAGCAGTTACCTCGACCACCCAGCCGACGTTGACGGAATCGGCAACGGCCTCACCGACGGTGGCTGGAAGTACCTGCTCAATCACCGAGTGGACGGCATCATGACCTCGAAGCCAAAGGCTCTGATCAACTACATGAAGACTTACAAGTGGAACAAGGCATCCAACGTCTGCAAGTTCGTAGGCGGCGGCGGCTACTAGCCACTCTTCCTTCCCGGCCCTGGGGTCGGGAAGGTCTGTAGGTCCCCACGTCGCGCGAGCATCAGGCTCGCCGTCAACATGACAAGTCCGCTCAGCTCCAGAAGGAGCCAGCCTAGGCTGCGGTCAGGCCGGGGTCCAAACGCAAGGCCGAGTAAGCCACTGAGGACCGTCCAAGCGGCGCAGTCTCTGACCAGTAAGGCCAATGGCCTATACAGCTCGGCGAACTCGGGAATGGTCGCCAAGGCCCGACGGTCAAGCCAGCGGGTGTATAGGTACGCCCAGACCACGGGGAGGGTCTGGAGGATCCATCCAGTCCAAAGGTTGTCTGAGTCCTTGATCACCCACTCGCCGTAGCCGCCGGCGATCGTCGCCAGAGAAAAACCCAGTCCCCAGGCGATCGCCGTCTCCTTGTCTACCTGTTTGCGGACCCGCGTTGACAGCGGTGCAAGCCGGTAGCGCGAATACTGCTCCGTGAAGGGCATGTTCAGCGCCACGGACCCGAATGCCAACAGTGCGAGTGCCGCATTGGACACCTCATCACAGTGATTGGTCAGCCAGCCGTCTACCGCGGGCTGACTCGCCAACCCGATCAGCACCAACGCTCCGAAAAGAACTGCGTCAGCTGACTCCAACATCCTTGGGCGCTCGCCCCTTGTCATCGCAATCCCAACAAGGGCGAGTGATGAGGCAAGCCCCACGAGCATCCCGGTCTCGAATCCCCATGGCGGCACTGCCATCGTCATCAGGATCCACGGCAACAGGCCAACTACCGGGTCGTCAACCAGCCGCAGGACGAACCCCTCATCAAGAACATCATCCTGACCGCTCAGAGGACCTAGCTTCTGAAGGTGCTGACCGCTCACTTGGGATCACAACCAAACGGCAGCCCAAAGGGGCTAAGGATTGATACGAACAATTCTGTTGCGCAAGTTCCCGCCGTAGGCCGAGAACTCGCCGCCGATCAGCAGCTTCTTATCCGCCTGAATCGCGACCGTATCCACTCGATAGCCGTTGACTCCTGGCCCAGGAAGAAGCGTGGAATCAAGTGACCCCGGACCAAACGCCTGCGTCCTGCCATTGATAACTCGTGGGTCAGGCATGAGCCTGACCACTTGTCGGCGATCGCGGCCATCGAAGCTAGCGAAGCTGCCGACAGCTACAACCTTGCCGTCACTTGGTTGAATTAGAAGTGACCTCACGCCACCGCCTGCTGCACCTCGGAGGACGATGCTTACAGCCTCATCTGGGTCACCTGTGGTTACGCCTGAGCTATCGGAGAGGATGATGTGGGCGGAGACGACACCGTCAGCGTTGGCGGCACCGGTCGTGAACGTAATGTGCCCTGCCTTCGGGATTGTCCCCGAAGGCGTGTAGATGCCGTAGGTGGTGTTTGCTTGGAGGCCATCCGTGGCGCCCAGCGTTGCGGCAGTTGTCCCAGCGGCTGTTGTGATCGTGAGGCCAGCAGCGGCAGTAACTAGACCGCCCGTGTCATAGCCTGGGTCTAGGGCGCCTGTGGTGGTAAGGCGCGTCAAGCGGTTACGTGGGCTCCCCGCAAAGCTCGAGAAGTAGCCGCCGACAATTACCTTCCCATCCGATTGGACTGCCAATGCTCTGACGCTTGCGCTCGGCCCAGCTCCTACATCGAAGCTTGAGTCCTGCGTACCGTCAGCTTGGAGCCGGATCAAACGCTTTGCAGACACCCCGTTGAAGTTGGTGAAGTCGCCCCCGATCAGTGCGGTACCGGTGTCCCGTGTCTTGACGGCGTAGACGCTGCCGTCGGCTCCGACGCCGCCAACATTGAACAGGGTGTCCAGGGTCCCATCGTCATAGACGCGGGCCACGCGCCCGGCTGCGGACCCAGCGAACTGAGTGAAGTTGCCTCCAACGATGATGCTTCCGTCCGTCTGGACGTCGAACGCATAGACGCCCGGGACGCCCGTGCCCGCGGCGATTGCCGGACCGGCCCCGACGCCGAAGCTGGTGTCGAGGGTTCCATCAGCATTGAGCCGTGCGAAACCGTTTGCGTTCTCTGTGCCTCCCTTGGTGAACTCGCCTGCAATCAGGATCTTCCCACCGGGCAGTTCAGTCATGGCAAGGATCGGTCCGTCTGCCCCTGGGGAGACAAACCCGTCGTCGAGGCTACCGTCGGCGTTGAGGCGCGCAATCCGCTTCCGCAGGATGCCGTTATAACGGGTGAAGTTGCCAGCGATCAGGATCTGGCCGCTGGACTGGGGGACGATCGCGCTGACTGTGTCGTTGGCCGCCGAGGTGACTTCAGGGTTGAAGGCCGTGTCGTATACACCAGCTGTCGTCAGGCGTGAGACACCGCGCAGGAAGAATCCGCCGACCGTGATGGCGCCACTCCCGGCATCGGCATCAACTGCAAGAGCCGTGTTACCCACAGCAAGAGCTGGGCTTGGGGTGAAATCTGGTGATGCGAGCCCGGAGGCGGTCAGGCGGATAATCCTGCTTGCGTCATTACCCCCGTACGTGGTGAAGCCGCCGACCGCGATGACGGATCCGTCTCCAAGGAGGCGCAGGCCGTAGACAGTTCCATTGAATCCGGTTCCTGGGTCAAAGCTTGTGTCTAGCGCCCCGGTGGATCCCAATCGAGCAATCCGGTTGCGGGCAGTAGCGCCGACATGGGTGAAGGATCCTGCAATCCAGACCGTGCTACCGGCCGTAATGCCGACAGCACCAACCGCACCGTCAGGACCAACACCAGGGCTGAATCCGGAGTCCAATCCACCATCCGCGGTGAGACGTGCGATCCGGCTGCGAGCAATCCCATCGAACGTGCTGAACGTGCCGCCGATGATTACCTTCGCCGTGATCGGATCAACCGAGATCGCAGCAATCGCAGCGTTGGCACCAGTGGTGATGACCGTTGAGGCAACCGAAGTGCCTGCCCTAACTCCCGCCGACTGAGAGAGCGTTACTCGCGTCGTCAGATTCGAGGGCATCGTGAAGGTCACGTTGGCTGACTTCGGAATCGTCGACGAATAGACCCGATAGGTCGTGTCGGGCTTGAGCCCGGTGACCTTGGAGAGCGTCGCAGTGGCCGAGTTAGCGGAGGTCGTGATCCCAAACGTGGCACTCACGTCAGGGTTGAAAGTCGCGTCGAGGCTGCCGTCGGCGTTGAGGCGGGCGATCCGATTCTTAACCGTGCCGTTATAGCTAGCGAAGAGGCCGGCGATGATCGGCTTATCCCCCTGCAGCGCGATGGCCGAAACCCAGCTGCACTTTGTGACGGTCTTTGAGACCGAAGTGGCGCCACTTCCGGGGTTGAAACCAGTGTCGAGTGACCCATCCGCGTTGAGCCGAGCGATGCCGCACCGTGGCGAGCCAGAAACCTTGCTGAATGTGCCGCCGATCAGAATCTTGTGATCGGCCTGCTCCACCACGCTCGCGACCGCGTTGTTCGGGCCTGACCCAAGGTTGGCCGCAAAGGTCTTGTCCAGTAGCCCGTCTGGCCCAAGTTTCGCTACGCGGTTGCTTACCAACCCGTTGTAGTGGTTGAAGCTGCCGCCAATAAGGGTCTGTCCTTCTGCGATGGCAACGACGGAGCTGACAGCACCGTCAGCGCCAACCCGCGGCGGGTTGAACGTTGTGTCAAGTGTCCCGCCTCCAGCTGCTGGCGAAACCGCTGCGAGCACAAGGCTTGCGGCCAGAGTTAGCGCCGATGCGCCCGCAAGCGGGCGTCGGCCAATCAGGCTGCGCCGACTGCGCGTCCGCGTAGTCGCGGGGCTGATCATCTTGCTTGCTCCCATCCTCAGGCTGATGCTACCGC
>JBAXCW010000123.1:0-4099 GCA_037141275.1 Actinomycetes bacterium | reverse complement strand
ATGCCAAAGCGGTCTTCGGTGTATGCGGCGGCAGCTGAGCCGACTCGGCAGTCGTTCAACGGGCCGTGGCTGATCCGTGGCCTGCTCCTCGCCTGCGCAGCACTCGCCGCACTAAGCCTGATCCCGCTCGGGCAAGAGACGGGCAACGACGCAAACTCATGGCTTGTCTGGGCCAACCAACTCGGCCATGGTCATGGGATTGACTTCTCGGTCGGTCCGTCGTGGAAACCAGTCCCCGTTCTGCCACTAGCGCTGGCCAGCGCGCTCTCCGGCTCAGTGGCCGCCTACGCGTGGCTCTGGCTCGTGCGGTTCTGCGCGCTTGCCACAAGCGTGATTCTGTTCGACCTAGTGCGCCGTGACTGGGGCACTGCCGGCGGGGTTGTGGCTGGACTTCTTCCACTCGCGATTAGCCCTTGGGTGACCACGGCAATCTCAGGAATGTCCGAGCCCGTCCTGGTCGCCTCAGCTGGGGCAGGAGCACTCGCCGCCCGCGACAACAGGCCACGGGTTGCCCTCGGCCTTGGAATTCTCGTCGGCCTGATCCGGCCAGAGGCCTGGCTCCTTGTGTTGATCTGGCTTGGCTGGAGGTTGCACAAGGGCGAAAGTCGGCGTGCAGTCCTATTACAGGGGTCTGGGGCAACCGCGCTCTGGCTGGCAGCTTGGTTTGCCCTCCCAGCACTACTCGGCGGTGGAGCGCTTCAAGCCTCTGACCGCGCCGGGGAGTTACTCGCCAACGGCTCATCAGTCTCCGGCATGTTCGGTCAGTGGCTCCGCGTGCTCCCTCCGATCGCGTGGATTCTGATCCCCTCGGGGATCGCTGCGGTCGGGCTGAGGCGCAAGACCCCGGGCGGATTGGTCGGGATAGCTCTACTTACAGCGGCAGCAATCTGGCTTCTTGAAATCTCAGTCCTGAAGGTCGCGGGGATTGAACCTGCGATCAGCCGCTACGCCCTTCCCGCTGGCATTGCGCTCTGCGCGCTTGGCGGTATCGGCGCGAGCTGTCTGCTCCTCAGTACTGCAACTACCGCAGGGGCCTCCAGCAGCTGGCTTCGTCCCCTCGCAATATCCCTCGTTGCCCTGTTGACGGTTGCGAGCCTGGCCAGCGGCTGGGGTGCTTCACACAGGTCGTGGAACAACGCCATCGCGTTCCAGAACAGTTCCAACCGGGAGTTATCTGCACTGAACAAGGCTGGTGGAGTCAAGGCGCTGGGAGGCTGTCTGCCCTTCGCGACAAGTGGCTACCCCTCCCATGCTCGGATTCTTGCCCGCCGGGTTGGCGTTCCCCTCCAAGCGATCGGTGCGACGGCGCCACCGGTAGGCAAGGCAATAACGCTAACGAGCACAAATCCCGCAGTCGCCTACCAACCGTCTGCCCCGAAGGGACTGCCGGCCCCACTAGCCCAGGTCGGCGATTGGACAGTTACTTACTACGGGCCGCCAAGAGGCTGCTGAGCGGACCGCCGTCCGCTCGAGCTAAACGGCTGTCCGCACGTACCCTGTCGTGGACGCCTAGCCAGTCAGCTTCGTATTGCAGGCCGTCTTGCCATCAGGGCAAAGGAAATAGCTAAAGCCCTTGAGCATCAAGGTACGGGAATAGATCTGGTACGGAACTCCCTTTGCGCTGCTCGGATTCAGTTCGACCACATAGGGAACATCCGTATTCCAAGCGCCAAGCGTGCCGAGGGCCTCTGATGCGCCTGCAGTCACTCCCGCTGTGTAGCCAGTTGAGTAACCGGTCTTCTGACCCGCCGCCTCACCCGCCTTCTTGCCTACCTGGAGGCCTTGCGCCACCCCAAGCCTCTTGCCAGAAGCCTGGCCGGCCTGCTGACCCGCAGCGTTACCAGCCTGTTGGCCTGAGGTGAATCCGGCTGCGTAAATTTTGTTGTAGGCGGGCTGACCTTTGTCGTAGTCGGCTGCCTTGACGGCTGACCCTAAGAAGAACCCACCCACACCGACGAGCAGTGCGCTCAGCCCTGCCACGGCCCAGAACTTCCCACTTGGCCTGCCTGTTGCCCCCTGAGCAGATGCGTCAGTTCCTGGTGCGCCTGTACTCATTCTTTTCTACCTCCTGATGAACGACCACTTCCGCAGCCATGTGGATAGGTACTTGCGCTCTTCCTACCGCAAGCCGATACCTCCCGCCACACAATCCCGCTCCCAACGCTTGCCGCTGGATCAGACGAAAATAAGTACGGCAGCAAGCCAACACAGCACAACAAGCCCAGCGGCCGGGGCCCAGCCCTCAATCGCTGTCGCATCAGACTTAGTGAACCCATCACCAACCGCGAACGGGTCCCCCGCGCGAATGTGAAGGACTACGGCGCCAAGTAGAAGGAGGCCGAGGCACACGGCCGCAAGGCCTCCGACCAAAGGCGCGGCAATAGCGCCGATCAGAAGACCGAAGGACCCGAGCAACTCTAGGACGCCGGCAAGGCGGTAGGTCTTGGCTGAAATATTCAGGTGTTCAGGGGCTATTCCGGCTAGCGCGCTCCCGCTGAACTTGTTTGCTCCCGCAATCGTGAAGACCACGGTGAGGACGACGGATAGGACGGTTGCAGGCAGACTCATGGGCTAGGGGTTCCTTTGTTTCAGAAGATCACGGATCTCGGTTAGCAGCTCTACATCGGTCGGGTCTGGCTGGGCGGTGTCACCGGTGAGGCGCGCGAGCCGCTCAGTTGGCTTGATCACGAGAAAGAAGATGGCCGCGACGATCGTCATGAAGCCGATCACAGCATTGAGGAAGTTGCCGTAGTGGAAGACCGCGCTGCCGATATGGAACGTCATAGCGGAGAAGTCTGGCTCCCCAAAGATGGCTCCGATTAGCGGAGTGATCAAATCCGTGACGAGGCTGCGGACCACGGTCGCGGACGCGGCGCCGATCACAACGGCAATAGCAAGATCAACAACATTTCCGCGCAGCAAAAAATTGCGGAACTCGGCAAGAATCCCCGGCTGCTTCTCTACATGTTCGGCTTCGCTCATCAGATTGAAACTTAGGCCCGCGACCGGCGGCGACATTGGGGTGGTTGCGCCACCCCGAGCAGAGGAGTACCTTCCCCCCGGTCCACCTTGGAGGGGAGACTCAATGAGTTCCATCAATTCGTCCACTCGTCGTTCCGTTGCAGCACTCGCAGCACTGTCCATCACGCTCGCAGCCATTCTCGGCGGCTTCTTCGCTGGGGGCGACCAATCAGCTTCAGCAGCAGGCTCGACCACAGCAAGCTTCGTTACTGGCTATAGCTCGCAGAAGACAATCGCCAGCAAGCACAAGATTCAGGTTAAGGTCACGAAGCCAGGCGGCGTCAGCAGTCCGACAACCCCTGTTTCCATCAGCCTGACTAGAGGCCTCACCACGACAGTAATCACGGCCGCAGCGGACGTCGCTTTTGGACCAAGCAGCCAGGGCACAGCGACCGTCAGTGTCGTACCCACACCTTCAGGCAAGACCGCCCTTGCGGTTTGCACCGCAGCGACCCTCAAGGTCAACGTTGACGGCGTTGTCGTGCAGCAAGAGCCGCTCTACATCGACTCCAAGACCTGCACAGCACAAGCCCCTGTTGTCGATACGGCAACAGCGTCACGTTGTGACATTACGGACACCGCGGACTGCCTCTATCCGTTCCCGAATGACTACTTCACAATCAAGGACTCAACCAAGGCCACTGGGCATCACTTGAACTACAAGCTGCTCTCCATGCCTATTACCGTGCCGACCCTTTTCGCAGGCCGTAAGTACTTCAACCCTGCAGAGCTGAACAAGTTCGACGGCTTCAGCCCAGGATCAATGCTGATCACCCACGTACCCGGCCTGACCTCAAATGCGGCAATCGCCGCAAGCGGACTGCCGACCGTAGACAACATCGGCAAGTACTCAGACACAAACCAGGCTGCAGTGCTGATTGACGCAGCAACTGGCGTGCGCCAAGCAATCTGGGCAGAGGACGGCCAGGGCTACAGCGATGCGACCATCGACAAGGTGGCTAGCACCCCAGCCGACAGCGCAAACCTGATCATCCATCCGGCGAAGAACCTTCAGGACGGGCACCGCTACATCGTGGCCTTGCGCAACCTCAAGACAGCCGCCGGAGCAGCCATTCCT
>JBAXCW010000122.1:0-4135 GCA_037141275.1 Actinomycetes bacterium | reverse complement strand
GTCAATGTCGGTCAGGTCATTGCTGAGATCACGCTCGGTGAGGGCGGCGAAGCTCCGGCGCAGGCGCCAGACGCACCAGTTGCTGAAACGAACGGCAATGGCACGGCACCGGCTGCGGCAACCAATGGAACTTCAGCCCCCGAGGGCACAATCGTTTCCCCTGTCGCCAAGCGCGCAGCCGCTGACCTTGGCGTTGACCTCGGCACAGTCGCAGGCAGCGGCCGTGAGGGAAGGATCTTCAAGGACGATGTCCTTGCTGCAGCAACTGGCGGAGGCTCCGCTAAGAGCGCGGGCGGCTCCGTTAGTGCAACCCAACTCAAGGGCGGGGCGGCAACGCTCGCCAAGTACATGGACAAGAGCCGCTCGGTCCCAACCGCAACCTCTTTCCGCAACCTCCCCGTTGGTGCACTTGATGCCCGCCGTAAGCAGCTCAAGGAAGCTGGATTGCGCGTTTCCTTTACGCACATCATCGCTTGGGCAATTGCCGTCGCCGCGACCGAGGACATGCCAGTCATGGCTAACCACTTTGAGGACCGCGATGGGAAGCCGTTCAACATCGACGATGGCCAGGTCAACCTTGGTCTCGCTGTTGATGTTGAGAAGAAGGATGGCACCCGCACGCTGATGGTCCCTGTGATTCGGGACGCAGGACGGCTTGACTTCGCAGCCTTCCTTGCTGCCTATGACGCACTGGTTGATAAGGCTCGCGAGAACAAGCTGACCGCCGACGACCTGGTTGGCGGCAATGTTTCCCTCACGAATCCTGGTGGCCTTGGCACCGTGGCTTCAGTCCCACGGCTGATGGAAGGCCAGGGCACGATCATCGCCGCTGGCGCTATTGGTTACCCGGCTCGTCTTGCTGACGCTGCCGCAGCCCTTGGCGCTGAGAAGTCAATGACTCTCACTTCGACTTACGACCACAGGATCATCCAAGGGGCTGAATCCGGAAGGTTCCTCGGCACGGTTGATTCACTGCTTCAGGGCGAACAGGGTTTCTACGAGCGCCTCTTCGGCGACCTAGGAGTGCAGTTGCCAGCCTTGCCTCAGAAGCAGGCCCCAACGCTTCCTTCAGCCGCTCCTGCGCTTGGAACCCGAGCCGGTGAGGACCCAAGCGTCGATCTTCTTCAGGCAGTCCAGGCAGCCACCTCGCTTGTCAAGGCGCATCGCACACACGGTCACCTTGCCGCTCATCTTGATCCGCTCGGCGCCGCGCCTCCTGGGGATCCAGCGCTTGATCCAGGACCGCTCTCGCTCACCGATGAGCTGATGGGCCGAATCCCGGCCAAGATTCTGCGCATGTTTGTTCCCGGCAAGACACTTGCCGAGGCACTTCCGCATTTGCGTGCCGTCTACTGCGGGACGACCGGTTACGAGAGCGAACATCTCGCCAGCCACGAGCAGCGAATGTGGTGGCGCGAGCAGGTTGAGGCTGGAACATTCCGCAAGCCGCTCACTCAGGACGAATCCGTTGCCCTGCTCAACCGTCTTACCGAGGTTGACGCGCTGGAACGCTTTATGCACAAGGCCTACCTTGGGCAGAAGCAGTTCTCGATTGAGGGCCTTGACATGACCGTGCCGATGCTTGATGAGCTCGTTCAGCTTGGTGCCGCCGAGGGCGCCCATGAGGTTGTTATTGGCATGGCTCACCGTGGCCGACTCAATGTCCTTGCCCACAACCTTGGCCGCTCTTACGAGTCAATCTTCGCTGAGTTCGAAGGCGTTTCAACGCTTGAGGCGATCACGACAATTCCGCAAGGTGGCACGGGCGATGTCAAGTACCACCACGGGTCCCGCGGACGCCGCCCATTGCCGGACGGTGGCTCGGTGATTGTCAGGCTTGAGTCAAACCCAAGCCACCTTGAGTTTGTGACCCCAGTAATTGAGGGCGCGGCACGCGCAGCTCAGACCCATCACGACGGTCCACTTCCAGACAGGGACCTCAACCGCGCTATGCCTGTGGCAATCCACGGCGACGCCGCCTTCCCAGGGCAGGGTGTCGTCGCCGAGACCCTCAACCTGCAGCTGCTTGAGGGCTACACGGTCGGGGGCACAGTGCACCTGATCCAGAACAACCAGATTGGCTTCACCACCAACCCCAATGACAGCCGCTCAACGCGTTGGGCTTCAGATATCGCCAAGGGCTTTGACGTTCCTGTCATTCATGTCAACGCTGACGATGTTGAGGCATGCGTACACGCTGTCCGTTTGGCTTTCGCATTCCGTCAGAAGTTCCGCCACGACGTTGTGATTGACCTGATCGGCTACCGCCGCTTCGGTCACAACGAGGCTGACGAACCGCTTTACACGCAACCTGACATGTACGCCGTGATCAAGGACCACCTCCCTGTCCGCGAGATCTACGCAGCTGAGCTTGTTGAGCGCGGGGTCCTGACTAAGAGTGAGGCTGACCTTCAGACCGAGAAGGTCTGGCAGCGCCTGACAGACGACCATCAGGCACTCAAGAGTGCCATTGAGAACCACACCACTCCCGAGCAGCAGACCGGCGAGTACCAACTGGACCGCACTCAGAGCCCGAATATCGAGACCGCTGTGTCCGCCAAGACTCTTCAGAAGGTTGCCAAGCAGCTCTTCACCGTGCCGGATGGATTCACGATCAACAAGAAGCTTGAGAAGCAGCTTGCCAAGCGCGTGGAAGAGATTCAGCCAGGCGGAGGTGTCACATGGGCCAACGCCGAGGCTCTCGCCTTCGCCACCCTGTTGATGGAAGGTAGCCCGATCCGTTTCACCGGTCAGGACACTGAGCGCGGCACGTTCAGCCAGCGGCACATGGTTCTCCACGATGCCAACGACGGCCATCCGTACACCCCGATTGCCAACCTGCCCAACGCCAAAGCTCCAATCGAAGTTCATAACTCACCACTCTCAGAGGCTGCCGCCTTGGCGTTTGAGTACGGCTACTCGCAGGAGGCCCCGCAGGCGCTTGTGCTGTGGGAGGCGCAGTTCGGCGACTTTGTCAACGGTGCCCAAGTGATCGTTGACCAGTTCATCGCTAGCGGTATGTCCAAGTGGGGGCAGACGACGCGCCTCACGCTGATGCTCCCTCACGGTTATGAGGGGTCCGGTCCGGAACATTCCTCCGCGAGGCTTGAACGCTTCCTCCAGCTAGCTGCCGAAGGCAACATGCGGATTACCAATCCGACCACGCCAGCCCAGTGGTTCCACCTCTTGCGCCGTCAGGCCAAGATCGCCAAGTTGCGCCCGTTGATCGTGATGACGCCAAAGAGCTTGCTGCGACTTGCCCAGGCCACGAGTGACCCTGCGGAGTTCAGCGAGGGCGCATTCCAACCTGTTCTGGCTGATCCGTTCATCAAGGACGACAGCCAAGTTACAAGGCTGATTCTCTGCTCTGGCAAGGTCTACTACGACCTTGCAGCCTCAACGCTGCGTGAGACGGCCACGGAAACCGCAATCGGCCGTGTCGAGCTCCTCTACCCATTCCCGCAGCAGTCGCTGCTGGCACTCGTGGCCCGCTATCCGAACCTGCGTGAAGTTGTTTGGGTTCAGGAGGAGCCGCGCAACATGGGCGCCCGCGCACACATGTCACCGCGCCTGCTGCACATTCTTCCGAATGAGATTTCCTTCGGTTACATCGGCCGTCCGGAGCGAGCAAGCCCAGGCGAGGGGTATCCGGCCGCGCACGCGGACGAACAAAATCGGATTATCCGCACGGCTCTTGACCAGTCGGTGCCGGTCACGATGTACCCGGCGAAGTTGCCGGGCGAACGCTGACTTGGATCGCCAGAACCGTTGAGCTGCCGCCGCTTCCGCGTGGCGTGCATTTGGTGACCCGTCCTGTGTTGGAGGCCGTGCCGGAGATAGCTACCACTGAGGCTGGGCTCCTGCACGTGCAGATCCTCCACACGAGCGCGGCCCTAACGCTGAATGAGAACGCCAGCCCGGATGTTGGGGTTGACCTAGCTACTTGGCTGGATCGGATTGTTCCTGAGGACGCTGACTACTGGACTCACACGCTTGAAGGGTCAGATGACATGCCTGCCCACGCTAAGGCGGCACTGTTGGGCTCGTCGGTCACAGTTCCTGTGGCCAGCGGGATGCCGGTGCTTGGGACCTGGCAGGGGATTCACCTCTGCGAGCTGCGTGACAGCGGCGGTCC
>JBAXCW010000121.1:0-4144 GCA_037141275.1 Actinomycetes bacterium | reverse complement strand
GCGCATATGAGGCGCGCGGCGGCACCTTGGCAGTCCGAACCGGCGATGCGGCGGAGGTTCTGGTTGGCCTCGCCAAGGAGGTCGGGGCAGCCGAGGTGCACGCGACGTCTGATGCGTCGCCGTTTGCGCTTGCGCGAGACAAGCGGGTCGCCGCGGCTCTAGAGAGCGAGGGGGTAGGGATGACCCGCCACCCGGGGATGTTCTGTGCGGATATCTCCAATGTCAAGACACAGGACGGCCGGGCCTACGCAGTATTCACGCCGTTCTGGCGAAACTGGGAGCAGGCCCCTAGACGGGATGTCTTGGGGTCGCCAGACAGGATTAGCTCACCCGTGGTTGACCAGGGTGAGATCCCCACGGTTGAGGGGCTTGGGCTCCAGCGACTCCTCACTCAACCGTTGCCCGCAGGAGAAACTGCGGCTCGAGCCCGGATGGAGGAGTGGCTGAGCGATGGCGTCCACTGCTACAAGGATCTGCATAACGATGTTGCCCTCAGTACATCGCGCCTATCGCCATACCTGCACTTGGGCAGCTTGTCGGCTCGAGAGCTGGAACAGCGGGTGATGGAACTCCCGGGCGAACACCCGGCCGCGTATCGCCGTCAGGTGGCCTGGAGGGACTTCTACGGCCATGTGCTGCTGTATTCGCCCACGAACACCAGAACGGCTTATCAGCCCAGATTCGACGCTCTGGAGTGGTCTGATGACCCGGAAGGCTGGAAGGCGTGGTGTGAGGGAACAACTGGTTACCCCATGGTTGACGCCGGCATGCGTGAACTTGCTGCCACGGGCTTCATGCACAACCGCACTCGGATGGTGGTCGCATCGTTTCTAACCAAGAACCTCCACATCGATTATCGCGAGGGTGAAGCGTGGTTCATGAAGCTGCTGCTGGACGGCGACACTTCGCAGAACAATGGCAACTGGCAGTGGACGGCTTCCCTTGGTGTTGACCCGGCGCCTTACTTCAAGCGAATCTTCAATCCGGTCCTTCAGCAGAAGAAGTTTGACCCCGATGGGACCTATGTCCGCCGCTGGGTCCCTGAGCTAAAGGATGTTCCCCTCAAGCGCCTGTTTGAGCCGTGGACAATGAGCGAGGCAGAGCAGGAAGCCGCTGGCTGTGTGATTGACCGTGACTACCCGGGGCCGATCGTGGATCACAAGCTGGAGCGTCTCCGTGCCATCGATCTGTATCGGGCCACTGCGCCCGCGACCGACACTGACCCGCCTAGTTAGGCACGATTAGGGAATGAGAGTCATCAACTGGGCAGACCTTGATGTCGGAGCACGCACGGCCCTCGTCGCGCGTGAGGCCACTGCGCGGGCGATGTTCGACCCTGCCCTTGGTGAGCAGATCAAGTCACTTGTTGATGATGTTGCCGCTCGCGGGGATCAGGCCGTCATCGATACCACCAAGAGGTTCGATGGCGTCACTCTGGACCCGGGCAGCTTGCTCCTGGGCTCAGCTGAGATTGCTGCTGGGGCAGATCAGACTTCGCCTGAGGTGAAGGAGGCGATTGCTGTTGCCATCCGCTCCTCGCGAGCCTTCAATGAGGCCGCAGCACCCGAACGGGAGTGGCGCAAGACGATGTCTGAGGGGTATGAGGTGGGGGAGAAGATCACTCCGATTACATCGGTGGGTCTGTTCGTGCCAGCGGGGAAAGGTTCGTTCCCGTCCGTTCTGATTCAGATTGGAACGCCGGCGGCTGTTGCTGGAGTTGCCCAGCAGCTTGTGATCGTGCCTCCCGATCCAGCGACTGGATTGCCAGACCCCGCGGTCCTTGAGGTTGCACGCCAACTTGACATAACCCAGCTCCTCTGTGCAAACGGCCCGGCTGGCGTGGCCGCTGCCGCGCTTGGGACGGAGTCCATTCCGCAGGTGGTCAAGGTAGTGGGGCCAGGCAGCCCGCCTGTCTCAGCAGCGATGTTGGAATGCCAGCGTCGTGGCTGTGTGACCCAGATGGTCCTAGGCCCAACCGAGAGCGTGATTGTCGCCGACCGGTCAGCTGATCTAGACCGACTCGCGGCCGACCTTCTCAACGAGGCCGAGCACGGCCCTGATTCCTCCGCGTTCCTGATCAGCGCCGACGCGGATCTCGTCCAACCGCTCAGCGAGCGGGTCGAGGCTAGGCTCGCGGACCTTCCAGCGCAGCGGGCAGAGTGGGCACGGATCGCGATCACAGAGAACGGAGGGGTTATCGTCGTCGCCGACCTTGCTGAAGCCGCCGCGCTAGTAGACGAGATCGCACCAGAGCATGTACAGCTCGCTGTAGCGGACCCTGAGGCCCTACTGCGTTTGATTAGTCACGCAGGAGAGGTCCTCCTGGGCCAAGGAGCATCATTCAGCCTTGCCAACTACACGGTTGGCGTGCCGGCTTCACTGCCCACCGGGCGGTTTGCACGCGTGTCATCCGGGATTACGGTCGAAACGTTCCTTAAGCGCACGTCGGTCGCAAAGCTCACCGATGCGGCTGCCGAGACGGTTGCTGAGGCAGCCCTCAAGCTGGCTGAGCACGAAGACTTCCCCGCACACGCCGCTGCGCTCCGCGCCCGGCGTGGTAGCACCTCATAACTGTTTGTTATCACGCTCATTCGTAGGAACGCCCACTGATTGGGGGTTCTTCTTGTTTTGACCTCCTCAGGAGGACTAAGTTGGTTATAGAGCAATAATCAACATTCAAGAGGAGCTTCCACATGTCTCACACCCACCAGAGTTCACACAACGAAGGCCACATGGACTGGACGGTCGTCATTTCAGGGGTAGGTGCCTTCCTCGCCGCACTGGCGATTGTTGTTGCTCTTTTCGCTTACAGCAAGGCAAGCAGTGCATCGACCATTGACTCTGCAAGCAACAGCGTTGCGTCCCCTCCAGCTGCGTCCGCCCCAGCTGCGGCAGTACCAGCCGCTGCTGCCAGCGCTCCAACTGCTGGAACTGCAATCAACGCCAACTTGGGCGAAATGTTCATCAAGCTGAGCGGGGCCACGGCTCCAGCCGGCCAGGTCAGCTTCACAACCAAGAACAGCGGTGCGATTCCACACGAGATGGTGATCGTCAAGACCGACAAGGCGGCCAACGCCCTCGGAGCAGGCGCACGAGTCTCTGAGGTCGGCAGCATCGGTGAAACCGGTGACGTCGAGGTTGGCAAGACCAAGACAGTCAAATTCAATATGAAGCCAGGGCACTATGCACTGATCTGCAACCTGCCAGGACATTACGCAGGCGGGATGCGGGCTGACTTCACAGTCAACTAGCAGCCGGAGCATCCAGAAAGGGAGAAGTCAGGTTTGCGCCCCGACCAAGGTTGGGGCGCAGGTCGTTCTGAGGGGAGGGCGTCCAAATCGGCAACGACCGACAACGAGTGCGTTAAGGCTTCTGGGCGCCGATCATCAGGTTGTAGAAGATCGAAGCTGGAAGCCGGCCCTCAAGGAGGCCGCGGTCAACCTTCTGCAAGGCGAGGTAGCCGCGGTAGGCGTAGTTACGCCAAGCCATTGGAACGTCGGCCGGGTCGGCCGTCGCTTCTAGCGTGCGGTTGGTCCATCCAAACCAGTTGGCGAGCAACTCTTCGCCGACAACACCAACGTGCTCAAAGCCTGCCGCCAGGGCTGGCTCGCTGAGAGCCTTGGGCTCAAAGGCGTGCACATCGACGAACTGCTCAAGGCTGTGGTCATGCTCGGAGCCTGACCCATCAGCGTGGGCAGCCGGTGCTGGCTTGGCGCGCATGATGGCCCTCCACGCTGGCGCAGCCCGGCCTGCTGCGCCCTTAGGCACACGGGCAATGCGGTCACCAAGCTTTGATGGTTCCCCTCCGAAGAAGAGACGTCCTCCGGGCTTGAGCACTCTGAAGAACTCGGCGAACGAGGCCTCAAGGTCTGGGAGATGGTGCAAGACGGCGTGACCAATCACGGTGTCAACGGACGCATCAGGCAATGGAAGCGAGCCGGCCTCGCAGCAGTGGGTTTCCACTTTCAGATCCAAGCGCTTCGCGTTGGCCTCGAGTGCGACGATCATGCCGGGGGAGATGTCAGTCGCCACAACTGAGTCGCAGGCGCCGCCGAGCAGCAGGTTGAGGGAGAAGTACCCGGTGCCACAGCCGATCTCAACAATGCGGCCAAGGTCCGGCAGAGGGCTCCCTAAGACCTTCTCC
>JBAXCW010000120.1:0-4177 GCA_037141275.1 Actinomycetes bacterium | reverse complement strand
TGCCTGACCCGATCACAGCTCTCGGGCCGACGGAAGCGCCCGCCGCAACCTTGACCTCGTCGTCCAACCACGCTGGCCCGTTGACGTCACCATCAACCTCACAGTCAAAGCCCAGTGTCACGCCACCAGCACCACCGTCAAGGCCGGAACCTCCGCCAAGAGTGCCGTCTAGGAGATCCCAATGGGCCTCCAAGTAGCGCTCTGGCGTGCCAATGTCGAGCCAGTAGCCGGAGACCTCAATTGCATGCAGCCCATTCCCGGTCAGCGCTGGGAATACCTCACGCTCAATCGAGACATTCTGCTCAGGTGTGATGCCTTCAAGCACGCGTTTCTCAATCACATACACACCGGCATTGACCAGATTGGTGGGAGCCTCGTCACGCGGGGGCTTCTCGATGAACGCCTCAACACTTCCGTCCTCTGCTGTCACGACGACACCGAATGCGGAGGGGTCCTCTACCGCGATCAGCCCGATGGTTGCCGCCGCACCAGTCTTTTCGTGATGGGCCAGGAGTGGGGCTAGATCAAGGTCGGCGAGAATGTCACCGTTGAAGACAAGGAAGCGGTCGTCCAGAAGAGACTCCGCCTCCTTGATGGCCCCTCCGGTACCCCTTGGCTCCGGCTCCTCTACGTACCGCAGACGCACGCCTAGGCTTGTCCCGTCGCCCGCGATCTCCCGGATGCCATCAGCCATGTGCCCACAGGCGAGGATCACATCGTCAACTCCGAAGCGCTTAAGCCAGTCCGCCATGTGGACAAGGTGCGGCCGGTCGAGGATAGGAACAACAGGCTTGGGCACAGTGGAGGTCAGTGGCCTAAGCCTCGTACCCTCACCGCCAGCGAGTATCAGTGCCTGCATTAGGGGTCAGGCTGAGTCGCCGCCGCGACCCACGCCCTCGTAGCCAAGTCCAGCGGCTCTAACAGAGTCGGGGTCAAGGTGGTTGCGGCCGTCGATCACAGTCTTGCCACGCATGGCAGCTGCTGCATCAACCCAGTTGATCTCTCTGAACTCAGGCCATTCAGTTACAAGGACAACCGCATCAGCGCCATCAATTGCTTCCATCGCGGTTGCAGTCATGTCGACCCCGCTTAGGAGTGTCTTGGCAGCTTCCTCTGCGATTGGATCAAACGCGCTCACATCCGCTCCGGCCGCCTGGAGCCTGGCAGCCAGCACGAGCGAAGACGCCTCGCGCATGTCATCCGTGTCGGGCTTGAAGGCGAGTCCTAGGAGGGCCACCTTCTTTCCTACAAGGCTGCCGAGATGCTTCTCGAGCTTGGCAACAACGCGCCGCTTTTGCAGCTCGTTGACCTCGATGACCGAGTTGAGCAACTGGAAGTGGTACCCCGAGTTACCAGCAAGTTGCTTAAGCGCTGAAACATCCTTGGGGAAACAGGAGCCTCCGAAGCCAATACCTGGACGCAGGAATGAGGCCCCAATTCGCTCGTCGTAGCCCATGCCCTTAGCAACCTCGACCACGTCTGCCCCAGTCTCTTCACAGACGTTGGCAATCTCGTTGATGAATGAGATCTTCGTCGCAAGAAAAGCGTTGCTCGCTAGCTTGACCATCTCCGCGGAGGCAATGTCAGTCCGCAGGATTGGTGCGTTGAGCGGTGAGTAGAGCTCAGATACAGCATCACCAGCCCAGTCACCGTCATCACCGATGACAACCCGGTCCGGTGCTAGGAAGTCCTTCAGGGCCGTGCCTTCCTTGAGGAACTCCGGGCAGGACACATACGAGAATCCCTTGCCCGACTCAGCAAACTTGCGCTTGACGGTCACGCCTGTCCCAACGGGCACCGTGCTCTTCATCACCAGAGCATGAGAATCGCTGGCTGGCATGGCATCTACAACCGCGTTCACCGCGGCGAGGTCAGCGTCCCCGGAATGAGTGGGGGGCGTTCCCACTGCAACAAAAAGGAGTCGGGCTGCCTCAAGAGCAGGGGCAAGGTCGGTAGTGAAGTGAAGGCGGTGTGCGTTCCGGGCGAGTACTTCGTCAAGCCCAGGCTCGTGGATTGGGACCTCACCAGCTTTAAGGCGCTCAATCTTTGCTGCGTCAATGTCAACGCACCAGACATCGCTACCAAGTTCGGCGAACCCAGCTGCTGTAACAAGCCCGACATAGCCGGTACCGATTACTCCGATTGGTTCTCTGTCAGCCATTAGAAGATGGTTAGGCTAGCGGTACACGAGGGTTCAGCGTGCGAATGGGACAAGAGACGCAGCGATCGCGATCATTGTGCGGCTTGGAAGATCCTCGGTCAGAGTGTTGGACACCCAGTAGGAGCCGCTCTTGGTCTTGAAACCAACGAAGCGCAGACGCTTCCCGTCACCAAACAACAGGAGCTTGCGCCCACCCTTGATTGTCTTCTCTGCGGTCGGCTGGCTGAGCAGTGGCGGATCCTGCCATGTTGTCCCCTGAACCCCCCAGAACTGCCCTGTTCCACTGGTTGTTGCCACAACTCGATAGGCCACATGCTTCTTCCCGTCAGGGGCGCGGAGGAGATACGCACGCGGGTACTTGCCCATCTCAGGGCCCATGTAACGCGAGCCGCTCGCAACCACCGTAGGCAGCAGAACGGGCATTCCGATCCCTCTCAGAAGAGCTGCCTGCGCCCGAGCGCCTTCCTTATTGGCAACAACATTCGCCTTGCCTACCCCAGTCACACGAGGCTTGGCTTTCTTGCCCTGGCTACCGGCTGACTTGGATGCTGCCCTGCTTGGACCCACAAGCCGATGGACAGCCTGTCGCAGCTCTGCCGGGTTGACCGTCACATAAGGATTTGTCGGGCTGCTTGGAAGGATCGCTGGGAACGGAACACTGATAACCGGCTTCTGCCCGGAGAACGCAACAAGCCCAAGGAGCTTCAGAAGCGCGTCAACCGAATGGAGCTGGGAGTCACTCTGCGCGTACTTGGAGAAGATCTTCGCGAGCTCATGCCTGTTGCTCATCGCCGACTGCGCGCCGTACTGCTGGCGGGCTTGGCGGATGAAATCCTGCTGGCGGGCACTGCGCACAATGTCGGTGTCCATGTGACGGAACCGGACATAGTCCAAAGACTGCGAACCGCATAGCTTTTGATACCCAGCCGCGATGTTGATCTTCGCGTAACCGCCGCCGTAGCCGGCCGTGCTGTTGTCGTTGAAGTAGCGCCGGTCAATGTCAGTCCAGACACAGCCGATGTAGTCCACAGCCTTATGGAACCCGCCGAAGTTGACATTGACAATGTGGTTGATGGGAATCCCAAGGAGCTCCTTGACCACCTGTGCGGTCAGGCTCGGGCCGCCATAGGCATACGAAGCGTTGATCTTCTGTGTTCCGTACCGAGGGATGGTGACCTTCAGATCGCGGGGAATGTTCATGATCCGCGTGCCGGCCGCATCAGCATCAAGCCGGACGATCATGATCGTGTCTGACCTTGCATCAGTCTTACCGGTGCGGAACCGGTGATCAGACCCGAGTAGAAGAATGGTCTCGGGCTTGCCAACATCAGCGCTGCTGATCACACCTGGGGCCAGATTCAGCTTCTCACCGGTGTTGAGGTCATCAACGAACTGCTGAACCTCAAGGAGGCCTGCCGTGGAGGTAGCCGCGGCAGCAAGGCCGATAACTGAGAGCACCGCGAGAGCCGTCTTAAGTCCATTGCGGGGCCTCTTGGGGGCAGGTGCAAGGCTCACTGCTGATCTCCCTTAGCGACCTGTGTTTCCGTCGCGGTGTCACGCAGGTGGGTCGGCAGGGCCCGGATAAATGCCCCCAACGCGGCACGCATGGCCGTGAGCGACTGGATTGAAACCCATTCCTCAGGGCCGTGATGCCCACCGCCAACAGGGCCAAACTCCACCGCTGGAATACCAGCTTCAAGGAATGCGATGGCATCGGATGCGCCGTCACGCCCGACAGACAGTGCCTCGCCGCCTACGGCCCGGGCCGCCGACTCGCGCAGAGCTACTACGAAGGGGTCGCTCTTAGAAACCCACGCTGGGGGACGCTCAAAACTCCGCAGCAGAGTGACGCCATCCAGCCCGCGCACGGCGTCCTTGATCGCCTCGGGATCCTGTCCAGGCAGGTAGCGGATGTCAACGCTAAGGCGGCAGAGATCCGGGACACGGTTTGGGGCATCGCCGGCGCTGATCCGCCCAAGATTGATGGACGGGCGGTCGAAGGTCTCGCTGCTTGCC
>JBAXCW010000119.1:0-4195 GCA_037141275.1 Actinomycetes bacterium | reverse complement strand
TCTCTGGGCAGGTCTTCGCCTTGCGGGATTGATGCGTCGTCAACTAGCACTGGTACGAGGCGCTTCTTAAGCCGCAATGCGGTTTCGATCTCGAGCCGGACCGGATCCCGAACATCGTCGAGGCGGCGACCGTCCTTGTTGTCTGAGGCGCTCACCCAGCCACGTCCAATTACTGCGAGAACAACGTCAGCATTTGTAATCTGTTCGACAATGGCGTCCCGGTAGTCCCTGCCGATCTCGATCGAATCAACATCGATCAGGACTGTGAGCCGTTCGTCCTGCTCTAGAACATAGGAGAGGAGGGCCGCTGACGCACCAGAGTCGTCGCGACGATAAGAGACAAACACAGTGGTCTTTTTGTCAGTCATAAGGAGCCCTAAATTAGGAGGTTACAGGAAGCTATTTTCCAGCCGGGGACGCGTCGCTCGTAGGGTGGAATGCGGTCCTATGCTATCGTCTGGGACCCGCGGCAGTGTTCTCGACACACACCAAGCACGGCAGTCGTCCGCCTAGGACTCAGATAAACTCACGTTCAAATGAGTAGCGAAGCGCTCAACCTGCCTCTCGAAGAGGAAGATGAAGGCCGTGGAGCCAAACAACACGGCGCCAATTTCCCTCGGATATGGGTTGCGTTGGTCACTATCTTTGTGGCCTTGTTCGCTCTACTTACCACCTGGGGAGTTGCGCGAAAGTCCCTCGATGGACGCGCACTGAGCGCGACGCTGCAGTACGAACTAGTTCGGATCATGTCAGGGGCAGTCGCAGTAGTCATCGTGTTTGCTGTGAGTCGACGCTTCAGCTCGGAAGCCTTCATTTTTAGGGACTCACCCGCAATGCGGGAGCGCCCATTCAGCAGCAAAGCTAGGAAGCTTTCGCTCGTCGCGATCGCAGCTGTGGCCGCAGGAACTGTCATCCGGATATTCTCTGGCGATCCTGCCAGCTGGACACCTGTAGAGCTGCTCGCACTTCTCGTTTTCGGACTCACGGTCGCCGCATGGGAGGAGATCGCGTTCAGAGGGCTTCTCCTGTCCGCGCTGAGGCACCGCTATTCCGAGGCTTCTGCATGGTGGTGGTCCTCTTTTGCATTCAGCATCGTGCATCTGACGGCCGGGCCCGTGGTCGCACTTGTATGTCTAGCTTCGGGCAGTTCCTACTATCTAGCTAGGCGACTCACCGGAAACCTCTGGCTTTCAATCGTTCTGCACGCGGCCACTGATATTTCGATTTGGTGGACATTGGGGATCGTCGCAAGCCCCGCTCAGACGGCGGGGACACAGTCCAATTTTGGAGTACTCGTCGTATTTCTGGGCTATCTGCTGACGATTGTCAGCCTTGCAATGATCCGCTGGCCTAGCTTGAGAAGACGAGGGCTCCCCACCTAGGAAGCCACTGAGAGCCGCCCGGTATACCGAGGGGACCTCAATCTTTCCCTCCGCTAAAAGAGTTACTCTTACTCACATGAAAACAAAAACGATTCGCATCACGCTTCTGCTCATCCTGATGGTTTCCTCGCTGGCCGCTGCTGGTTGTGGTGAAAAGACTGCAGCTGCCGAGCCCAAAGCGGTTCTCGCGGTGAATGCTCCATCCGATGGAGCGGTGGTCACCGCAAAGACCACCCTGTTCACTGGTACAGCAGACCCAGATGCCCAAATCGCAATCACCACTAAGACTGCTGCGGGTCAAGGTGCTGGGAAGACCGTAGCTGGCCCTGACGGGGTCTGGTCAGCGAACATCGACGCTCTGGTCGGCGTGACGGTCGTCTCTGTGACCGCCTCACTCCCAGGTCATCAGCCTACAAAGGCCACGGTGACCATCGAGCGCAAGGCGCCAGATCCTGCTGTGGCAGCTGCCAAGAAGAAGGCGGCAGCAAAGCGGGCAGAGGCAGCGCGACAGAAGGCGGCAGCAAGCCGGAAGCGCGAAGCCGACCGCAAGAGGCGGTCCGAAGCAGCGGCCGCAGCCAAGCAGGCGAGCAACTGCATAACAATTCCGAACGTGGTGGGCCATAACCATCAGGCAGCCCAAGACACCATGCAGGCAGCTGGCCTCTTCATGCTTGATGAGGTAGACGCAAGCGGACGGGGTCGGATGTTGGTTTGGGATCGAAACTGGGTTGTCGTTTCGCAAGATCCGCCGGGAGGGCGTTGTGTTAGCGAGAACACAACGATCACGCTCTCATCTAAGAAGATCGGCGAGTAGCGGAAACTCGGAGCCTTGGGGTAAGCGAAGCTGAGGCGCTATGCGTCAATCTGCCTCGCTTACCCAGCTCCTCTAGTCGATCCCGTGGTAGCGACGCAACGCACCACCCGTTGGTAATCCAGCGGCGCGGGGATTGACTCCATCACCAGATCTGGCGCTGCTGCCCGCAGGGGAGCGCTCGTTTGTGCCTTCCTTGCACACAACACATAGTCTCCCTAACTCAAATGTCAGTCTATTTTGCGAGGAACGCATTCTCGGGCAAACGCGGTGAGCTTGACAAGGCTTTTCTAACCGCCGTGCTCGCACTGCCCGAGCGCTTCGGGCAGCAAAGCCTTGGATCAACCGGGCCTGAGCTCGATGTTCTGAAACTCCATGATCCGAAGCGCTGCTGGCGCTTAAAGGCGGGTGACTGGCGAGCAGGCTTCTACCGCGTGGGCAGTGACTTCACAGTCGTTCTGATCTCGCAGCGAAAGGGCTTCTACGAGGAAATCCGCCGTCGGGGAGTAACGGCTTCCATGGGGAAACTAAGGCATGTAACCGTTGCTCAGTTCGTCGAATCGGTCAGTCCAGTTGAACGAGAAAGCCGTGACTCGGGGACTGACATTCACATCACACCGAACAGCCTCTCGATCTTCACCGACTCCCAGCTGCTGCAGATCCACGGAGTCGGCGAAGGCACAGTCAGGCGAATCCGAAAGATCCCAGATGAGATCGACCTTGTTGACGCACTCCAGTCTGTCGCCAGTTCCGTTGGTCTCGTCGAGCTCCTGGGCGACATGAGCGAAGCGCCAGAGAAGTACCTCGCCATGTATGAGCGGGGAATGTCGCCTTCACTGGACGACATGGATGAAGAGAGACAGGCGATTCTCGATCGACTGACCCCAGCCTCCAGCCCAGAAGACTTTGTCACTTCAAGTTCAACCGATGAGCTTGAGGCAATTCTCGACGGCTCCCTCGACGATTGGATGGTGTTCCTCAGAGAGGAACAGCGCGACCTAGTTACCGCGAGCTACAACGGCCCCAGCCGCATTGGTGGCGGGCCTGGGACCGGGAAGACTGTCGTGGCCCTGCACCGTGCGGCTCACTGGGCTCGACCAACGCCGGATGACAAGGAACCACCACGGATACTGCTCACCACCTTTGTGAAGACCCTTCCCACCCACTGGGAGACACTCCTCAAGCGAATGGACCGAACCGTCGCTGGGTCGATCCAGTGCCGGAATGTCGATTCACTCGCCATGGGCATCCTGATGAAGAGCCGCAACGGTAAGAAGGTTGACCTCCTCAAAGATGACGAGCGGAGCGCCTTCGCCTCCCGCATGGTTGAAGAACATGAGATCAAAGGCAGGTTCGAAGATGACCCGCTCTTGCTGCTTCAGGAATTCGACCACTTCATCGCGAACCGCGGCGTCAGGTCTCGAGATGAGTATCTAGAGCTTGAACGCGTGGGAGCAGGCATTCCTCTCGCCCGCCCGGCGCGTGAGCTTGTCTACTCCGCCTACGAAGCCTACGCGGCCCGCCTTAAGGAACGGGATCGCTGGGATTTCCCACATGTTCGAATAGAAGCACTGAGGCTTGCCAAGCTCGGGCTACTGCCCAACGGGTATCTGTTCGACGCGGTGATCGCCGACGAAGCCCAGGATTTGACGGCAGTGCAGGCGCAACTGCTTCTCTGCTTGGACAAGAGCGCGGACCACTCCAAGTTCCTGATGGTAGGCGATGGACAACAGCGGATCTATCGCGGCGGGTTCACGCTCCGGGAGCTCGGTATCGAGGTCGGTGGACGATCGCGAATCCTCCGCGGTAACTGGCGAAACACATACTGGATTTGGGCAGTCGCCCAACACATAACCGAAGGCGTGCCCTTCCCGGAACTTGAAGACAGTGACCAGACCCGAGAGGAGTCGCGCTCAAGCGAACCGCGACGAGAAGGGGAGCCAGTCACTCTTCACCAGGTTGAAGATCAAGAAGCTGAGATTCAGCGGGTCTGCTCCTTGGC
>JBAXCW010000118.1:0-4202 GCA_037141275.1 Actinomycetes bacterium | reverse complement strand
ACAGCCCCAGCGGTGCGAGCAAGGGCCAAGATCTCCTCGCGAATCCCAAATAGGTAGCGGCCGACACGCTCGGATTTACTCGCTGGATCAATCCCTCGAGCAAGCCACTTGTTCTGAGTAGCAACCCCCGTTGGGCAGCGGTCGGTATGGCAGCGCTGGGATTGAATGCAGCCCGCCGACAGCATCACTTCCCTGCCAACGTTGATCCAGTCGCAACCAATCGCAAACGCTTGGATGCCCCTCTCAGGAAGGCCGAGCCGACCAGATGCCGCGATCACAATCTGTTGGTTGACCCCGTGCTCTCCAAAGATCCGCACGACTGTCGCGAGCGCAAGGGTGAGCGGGAGTCCGACATTGTCAGTGAAAGCGAGTGGTGCCGATCCCGTGCCTCCTTCACCGCCATCAATCACAACAAAGTCAACCGCCCGATCTTCCGACGCAATCAGCTTGGCGAGCCGGACCCAGAAGCCTTCATCCCCGACCGCAGACTTGATGCCAACCGGCAGGCCGGTCGCGTCAGCAATCCGTTCGACGAAATCGAGCAGGCTGTCCTCATCGCTAAATGCCCGGTGGTATGGCGGGCTGACGCAGTCAACCCCCGGTGGGACTCCTCTGATTGCCGCGATCTCGCTTGAGACCTTGGCCGCAGGGAGCATTCCACCCAACCCTGCCTTGGCACCTTGACTGAGCTTGACCTCAATGGCCCTGACCGGATTCTGCTGGCAAATTGCCACTAGCCGCGCGAGGTCAAAGTTTCCCTTCTCGTCTCTACATCCGAAATATCCGGTCCCGACCTGAAAGATCAGGTCACCTCCGCACTGGTGATAGGGACTCAGTCCCCCCTCTCCCGTGCTCTGGAAGGCACCTCCAATAGTTGCCCCGCGGTTGAGGGACTCAACTGCCGGGCCACTCAGTGCCCCAAAGCTCATCCCGCTGATGTTCACAATCGAGGCAGGCCGGAACGCGTGGGTTCTCCCCCGATGAGCGCCGAGAATCTTCGCCACTGGCACTGGTGAGCCTGGGGTCGGAACCGGGCCTTGTGGTGGGAACGCTGCGGGTCTCACAATCACATGGTTGGGAGTCAGCTCAAGATCCATGTCGGTCCCGAAACCGAATCGATTGTCCTGGCCCTTCGATGTGGAGTAAATCCAGCGCCGCTGGTCTCTGCTGAACGGCCGCTCACTGTCGTTGCTCGTGACGATGTACTGCCGCAGCTCGGGGCCCACCAGCTCAAGGATGAAACGGAGGTGACCCAAGATCGGCCATGTCCGCAGGATCGAGTGCTTCTTCTGCGTGATGTCCCAAATAACTAGGACCAGGAGGAGCGCTGCAATACCAAGTAGGACCAGCCAACCGTTACTCACATCAACCACGCTACCAGCGGGTCCCATCGCTGAGGTTAAGCGGCGGCATTGGCGGCAACAACAGCGAGGAATCTGTCGGCGATCTCAGCACCGATCAGCTCAGCCTCAGCACCGTAGCGTTCTAGCCCAGCTCGTATTCCGGCGACATCAACCCGCTCAGCGGCGAGCCGTTCGATGGCACTGGCAATCCACTCTTCGATGATCTCCCCCGTCGCTTCCAGATGAAATTGGACGCCCCAGGCGTTGGCACCGACAACCTTGAACGCCTGCTCACACGCGGTTGCTGCCGCAGTCCTTGCCACTGCATCAGAGAGCTTGATCTTGTAGCGGTGCCATGCCAGAAGGTGGGTGCCCGTGTCTGGAATGACGCTCAGCAGCGGGTCGTCGCTTGATGCGATCACTGGGTGGATCTCCACCCAGCCGATCTCAGGTCGGTCCATACGGATGGCCGTACCTCCAACCTCTTCAACAAGGAGCTGCGCCCCAAAGGAGACCGCCAAGAGCGGAATGTCAAGTTCGAGCGCGAGTGATACCTCGGCCCGTACTGCCCCAACCCACGGCTCGAAGCGGTCATCGTCCGGGTTGGCCTCAGACCCGAGGATGATCATCCCGTCAAACGGACCCGCTGGTGGCGAGTCGAAGCGGGGCTCCCACCAGGTCACCTCGGCTCCCGCATGCTCGATCGGAGCCTGCAGTGCCCCAAGTGGAGTGTCGGCATCAGGTTGAACAACCAGCAGCTTCATCTCGCCCCCCGGACGGCTGATAGGTCAATCTCTGCCTGGACGGCGGCAAGGGCCTCCTGCGGCGTGTCGGCGATATGGACCAGTTGCCGATCGTTGGCATCCACCAAACCTAATCCCATCAACTTGTTCTCGATCCACCCAAGCATCCCGCCCCAGAATGCCGAGTCGAGCAGAACCAGGGGGAAATGCTCAATCTTTCCGGTCTGCATCAGCACGAGGGCCTCGAACATTTCGTCCAAGGTCCCGAAGCCGCCGGGTGCAATCAGAAATCCACTTGAGTAGCGGACGAACATAAGGCGCCTTACAAAGAAATGCTCAAACGTGATCGAAAGATCCAAATAGGGATTGGGCTCCTGCTCGTGAGGGAGAGAAATGTTGCATCCAACGGAGAGCGCCCCTGCATCCTGAGCCCCACGGTTGGCCGCTTCCATAATTCCAGGCCCACCGCCAGTGATGATGGAGAACCCGTTCTCCCCAAGCAGCTTTGCCGTGTCTCGGGCGAGCGCATAGTGCTCGTGTGTCGACGCAGTCCGGGAGGAGCCGAACACTGAAACGGCAAGCTCAATCTGGGCCATGGTCGCAAACCCAGTTTCAATCTCGTCGTGAATGCGATCGACCCGGGCGGGGTCCCCTGCTGCCAGATGCGAACCCGCCCAAGCAAGAAGCTCACGGTCAATGGCACCCTTACCGCCGAGATTCACCTCTACATGGTCGCCGTCTATGGATTCAGACACGGCCTCAGTCAATCAGAGGCGCGATCGGGGTGATCAGTGAGTGCAGTTCCAGCGGCGGATCTTCCGCTTCGCTACGGCTGGTGGAAGAACATGGAGCTTCCCGTTGCTGACTGAGTTTCCCCCTCCGCGAGTGGCTGGCGCGGGGCGGTAAACATCAATGTGGCGCCCCTTGATCGCGCTCCCCGTGTCTTGAGCACAGAGCCAGTTGCGGCGATAGGGAATCTTCACTGCGCTGCCAAAGCTGATGATCCTAGGGTCGACGGCGATCGACCCCCAATCCTTGAGTGGTCGCGATGCGCCCATTGCGAAACGGACGTACTTTGGGGGAACCCAGATGACACCCTTACCCCTGGACCAACCCCCAGCAGAAAGCTTGAACGTGACCTTCCTGTGGCCCGAGGGGGCTTTGGTCCACCAGAAGCCCTCGTTAAGCCAGAAGGGAGGCCAAACCGCGAGTCCTTGGCTGCCGCCCATCCAGTGGCCTCCGCTCACCCAGTGAACGTGCGCGCCGTTCTCAGCGGTTCCATCGCCCTCCATGGCAACCCCACTCGAGGAGTAGAGCCAGTCGAGCCGGTGAACCCCCGTCAAACCAGGAGCCTTGATCTTGACCCCCGTGAACCACCGTTCGGGGACCGACCAATACTGGGTGATCAGCACCCCAGCCAGGTCCTGCTCCGTCTTGATGGGAAACCGCGGCACCGGCTTCTTCGGCTTCGGCTTGGGCTTGGGCTTGGGCTTGACCGTTGTTGTCGTGGTTCCCGGCTCCGCACCTCCTGTGGTGTCAGCGAGCGCAACCGTGTTGCTCGTAGCAAACGCACAAGCAGCAAGGGCCGTAACCACTGCAGCAGTTGTACGTTTGTTAGTCATTGTCATCCGTAAGTGATTTTGAGTCCCAGTAGCGTTTCGACACTGACAACGCGATACCCCCTGCGTGAGAGGGTGGAAAGAATCGTTTCGGCGGCTGCGACGCTCTGCGACCGGTCGCCACCACCATCATGCATCAGGATGATTGACCCGGGGCGAACTTGCGCCAGTACTCGGCTAGCGATCGCACCCGATCCCGGTCGCGCCCAGTCAGTTGGATCAACATCCCACTGGATTGTCAGCATTGACTGAGAACGGGCTATCCCCACCAATGAGCTTGAGATGGCCCCATACGGGGCGCGGAAAAGACATGGCGTAAACCCGGTCTGCGAGATGATCCGACTCCGCGTGCGGCTGATCTCAGACGCTGCAAAGGCGCCCGCACCGGACAGAACCGGATGGGACCAGGAGTGGTCTCCGATCATGTGACCCTGAGCAAGGATCTGTTTCTGAACTGCTGCGCGCCCCGACATCTGGTCCCCGACCTCAAAGAATGT
>JBAXCW010000117.1:0-4217 GCA_037141275.1 Actinomycetes bacterium | reverse complement strand
GTACACGGCGGAGTTGAGGGTGCGCGGGGCTGATGTCCTTCCAGTCGACCTTGACCCTGGCGAACTTGCCCTTGCTGGAGCCCCACCTGAGGGAGCCCTTGTTGCTGACGCTGCGGACCTACCGCTGGAGGGCCAGTCCATCGACGCCGTCCTCTGTTCAAACCTCTTAGAGCATTGCTCACGGGCGCCCGTCGTGATTGATGAGATCGCCCGCATCCTGAAGCCGGGAGGCTGGGCCTATGTGTCATGGACTAACTGGTATTCCCCCTGGGGCGGGCACCTCTACGCGCCGTATCACTACCTCGGTCCACGCTTTGGCACTTGGCTCCATGACCGCATCCACGGCACACCAGATAAGAACGTCATCAACGATGGTCTTTGGCCAGTTCATATCTCAACTATCTTGTCGCGCGTCCACAGCCATCCTGAGCTTGTGATCGATCGCGTTGAACCGCGCTACTGGCCGCGTCTAGCCTTCATAAGCCGGATTCCAGTTCTGCGAGAAGTTCTCTCGTGGAACTGCGTCATCCACCTGCGCCGCGCCGCCTGAATCTCCTCAGGCGGATGGTCGCGCGGATGCGCCTCAGGCTCCAGCGCCCGGCACGTGGATGTGTCGACCAGCGGATTCGCAGTGCGGTTAGGAGGGCTCCGGAGCCGGCTAAGAGGATTGCAATGGTCGCAAGCCAGTGCTCCCCAATCAGCTCCACTGCGTAGTAGAAGTTGCCACCATTCTTGTTCTTGGGAAGTTGCCCCAGGTAGCCAAGCGGTACCAGAGCAAGCGCCACGAATGCCATTGTGTAGAGACGTCGGACGTTAACGCCCCATAGACCTAGGAACAGGGCGAGCAGGGCGATGGGGGGACCAACTCGCAGCGCAAAGAGTCCGGCGGCGAGTGCGCCCGCAAAGAGGGGAGCCGTGGCGGCAAAGCCTCGGCGGGCGTGGGCAAGGGGATCGTTGCCAGGTGCGTCGTGGGGAGTCGTCTCGATCGGGTCAGGAGCGCCGGCAAGCCGCCTGCGTCGCGTGGCAAGGAGGCTCGCTGCGAGGATCAGGGCGAACAGACCGGTTGCGCTCGCTGACGCTACGTAGGCGTTTGTTGCTGACGCCTGAGGGGCAAATTCGAACCTCGCAACTCGGCACTTGGTGCTGACAGCCCAGCCAGAGGCGAAGGCGTCAATCACCCGTGGAGGACCGAGGTCAACCATGTGATTACGGTCGGGGCCGCAGAAGGCCTTCCAGCCAATGCTCATGCTCTCTCCCCGGACGAGCCAGCCCGGGCCGTCGAATTGGACATGCGCATAGCCGTCCGTGTCAAGGTGGGGAGACAGAGCTCGCGCGCCGGTCTGGGGAACTTGCGGCTTTGGTGGTTTTGCTGTCAGCTCAAGATGGTCTATCCGCATCAGCGAGCCTTCCGGAGCGACGATCTCGTTTGGTCCACCGAGCAGGGCAATTCGCTTAGTTGCACCGCATGAGCTGAACTTGAGCGGCCGAGCGTTGTCGAGGTCCTTCACCGTACCCGCCACTCGTCCAAGCACTGAGGTGTCATTTGCTGTCACACGGACAGCACCGCAAGTTGTCGCGAAGGTTCCTCGTCGACGAGGTGCGGGCGTCTTCATCCCAGGAACTACGACCTCTCTAATGGCAACTGCCGGCAGGAGGCGGAAGGACGCTGGGCCAGGAGGAACAGCCGACTTGATGATGTCGATGCGAACGTTGGTTGCTCGGATTGCGCGCGGGAGGGCAACTGAGCCGTTGGCCCCAACTTTGACGAGCCCGGTTGCTAAACCGTCAAATGTCACCTTGACGAGCGTGGCGCGCGCGTAGAGGGGCGAGTCCGGGATTAGCTTGAGGGAGCGGACCAATACTGGCTTGGGGGAGTGCCACGCAAGCCAGGCCGGGACGCCTGTGCGAGACTCTCCGATCCAAGCCGTACGCGGATCGCGATCAAATGCTGATGACGCGCGATGGATGGGCTGACCTTCAAAGCGCGGCGAGCCGGTGAACGTCCACCCCCGACTCATCCCTACGAGCTGGTCGAACTTGGGGTCAGCTGCCCACGGGGCGCTACTCGCCCAACCGCTGGGCAGGAAGTTACGGGTGGTGGGAATGCTGACGAGGCGTTCGATGGACCGCTCGGCGTCAAAGGTTGCTTGGGGGTCGCCAGTCGGTACAGGGCCGCCATAGGCCCCGGACTCGCGGTAAGGGTCGGGGGCGGTTTGTCTAGAGAGAAGGACTGAGATTGGGTTTCGCGATAGGTCCATGCCGGCGGTAGCTTTTGCTGCCCAGACCGGTGTCCGGAGCCACTCGTGGACGGAGACCCGGGGAATCCGGATTTCGTCGATACCGCCTAGGTCAATACCGCCGAAGGTAGAGGTGTGCGTGATCCTGATTCGCAGCTTGTTGATCGGAATAGCACCCACGGCAACTGTGTTCCAGCCCGCCACGAGCGGGATGTCTCGCTCGGGACCACCATTTACTGAGAATGCGATTCGCGTCGTCTGGACAAGTCCGTCCCGGTGTGGGTGTATTTGAATCGACTCGACTTGTACCGGCCGCTTTAGACCGATCTCGATCCATCTGCTCGCCGGCAGGAAGTTCGACGGCGTCCACGTGGTCTTCAGGTCCCCATCCACGGCCGCATAGGGACGGGCTTCAGGGCGCAGAAGGAGCTGCGGGCCTTCGGGGTTTGTGACGTAGTTAATGCCCGTGTAGATCGAGACTGTCTGCTTGGAGTGTCCCAGTCCCTCGAAAAGCGCATACGAGGGGACATCGGGCGCGATCTTGTCTCTGGTGGAGAGGACGGTGCCCTGGTCATGGGTGGTCCTTGTGGCGAGGACAGTCTGACGGCGGTTGGTGTCGGTGATGACTAGGGATGCTCCGTCGCGGACGAGGCTTTTGAGCTGGGCTTGCGACTGATCTCCCGTGAACAGGATTGCCTTGGACTCGGGCATCAAGTTTGCGGCCGCGAGTTCGGTGATGGCATTGGCGTCGCCGGTAACAAGGACGGAGCTCTTGCGGGAGTGTGCTCTGATCAGTCCGGGTGAATTGGCAGCAGTCCCAGAGATTGAATAGCGGCGGATGGCTGGCAAGTTCACCACAGCCCCACCACGGCCAACCGCTGGCGGAACAGAAATGTTGGGCCCGTAGCTCTGGGCTGGCCTGTTCAGATATGGCTCTGTCTTGAAGGCTTGAACAGCGCTGGCTGCATCGATTTCACCTGAGCTCTCAGGCGTACCATCAGCGGCCACGATGACTTGATCGACTCCAATCAGGCGGAGAAGGCGGCCCAGCTGCCCGGGAATCAATCGCCGCTGCTGGACAAGGTTGTCTACTGCTGTAAGGAGCTGCGAACTGTGGGCATCTGAGTAACGGACGGCGTAGCGTTGGGCTACGGGCGTCTTCGTGATGGCCGGAGCAACTGGATCGAAGGTTGCTCCCCATCTGTATACGCCGAACTGCTGACCGGGGAGGATCATCGCCCTGTACCCAGTGGCAGTCTTGGTGTCTAGATCTCGTGCCGCTGCTCTCCAGTAGTCGGGAACATCCTTGTAGGCCAGCTGGGCGTCGATCGCGTGGCCTGTGAACATGGGCCACCCGAAAGCAATCGGGATGGCGATCAGACCGGCTGTAATCGCGCGTCTGGATGCGGGCGTGCGAGAGCGTCGCAGTAGATCAGCGCCTCCAGCTCCCACCAAGCAGGCCAGCGCGACTGAAAGCAGGGGCGCTGCCTTGTAGGTGGTTCGCAGAATTTGGAGGAGTGGGAATCCGTAGTACGCCTTGATCAGCAGCGTGTAGAGGGGCTTGCCTGGGGGGAAGCCAACAGCCATAACCGTTGTCGAGCCAACTGCGAGCAGCACGAAGAATGGGATGTATGGGCGCTTCCAGATCCGGGACAGCGAGCCAAAAGCCACCAGTGGGACCGCAAAGCTGGCTGCTACAAGGACCGGCGCGAAGAGGTAGACGGTGGTCGGCGGTACCACAGCACGGCTTGCTCCGAAGCCAATCTGGAAATAGCTGATCCAGTAGCCCAACAGGCGCAGTGACTCAGAAACGCTGTTGGTGGCCCAAATAGTTGAGGGCTGCTCGGTGAAGGAGAGGAAGTCCGCGCCGTAGCCGCTCTGGAGCCAAACAGGGATCGCCCACCAGATCGAGAGGCCGGCAACGCACAGCATTGTTCGCCACAGGAATGACCAAGCGGCTTTGCGCGAACGCCCAATCAC
>JBAXCW010000116.1:0-4220 GCA_037141275.1 Actinomycetes bacterium | reverse complement strand
ATCACCCCGTGACTGGCATCCGTCGACGAGCAGGCCTAGCTGCCGCAATTGCCCTGCTCTCCAGCACATGTCCGAGCATCGCAACCGCCGCAGACCTCCCCTCCGCCCTTACTGCGCAGCTAAAAGCCGCTGGTGGAGCAGGTTCAGGGATTGCCGTTGACCTCACCAGCCGCAGGACAATCTGGTCACGCCTCCCCAACACCCCGCGCACACCCGCCTCGGTCACCAAGCTCTACACGACTGCCTCAGTACTACTTGAGCTCGGCGCAACCACGCGCCTCTCAACCAAAGCCCTTCGGACAGCCGTGATCAGCCCCGACGGCATCCTGAATGGGAGCCTGTGGCTCAAAGGCGATGGGGATCCATCACTTGGCTCAGCCGGAATAGGCACACTGGCCGATGCACTCAAAGCGGCTGGCCTGAAGGCTGTTAAACGCAACGTGATTGGTGACGACGGACTGTTTGACCGCATCCGCGGCGTGCCATCAACTGGATTTGGGTTCAACCCAGACATTGGTGGCGCGTTGAGCTCACTGGTCTTTGACCACGACGGGTCAGCAAAGGCTGCCGCCAACGCCCTGACGCTGGCGTTGCGTCACCGTGGGATCACCGTGCCCGTGGGCCACACCAGCACTGGCACCAGCCCAGTTGAGGCAATAACCGCGGCAACCACCAACTCGCCACGCGTCGCCACGCTGATCGGAATGACCAACAGGCCTTCAGACAACTTCTATGCCGAGATGCTGCTCAAAGCCCTTGGGGCAATCAAGGGCGGTGCCGGTTCAACCAGCGCGGGCCTGCGCGTCTCCAAAGCTCGCCTAGCGACACTGGACTCTCACCCGACGCTCTACGACGGCTCGGGGCTGTCGCACGCCAACAAGACCTCAGCGGCTGATGTTGAGCGCCTCCTCGCCGCGCTCTCAACCAACACTGACTTCCGCGGTTCACTTGCTGTGGCTGGAAGGTCCGGCACCCTCGCCAACCGGATGACCAAGGGCTCAGCGGCGGGCCACTGCCAAGCAAAGACCGGGACCCTCAGCGGCGTCACAGCACTGGCCGGCTACTGCTCCGTCAAGAACGGCGGACGGCTGGCGTTTGCGATCCTGATGAACGGCACTAATGCCGGCGCTGGGCGACCACGCCAAGACCGCATTGTTCAGGCACTTGCCCGCTGGCGCAGGCCAGCAAACTGGACTCCCCGCTAACTCAGACCTCAAGCATTGCGAGCAGGGCGGCTTCGTCCAAAACTGTTACCTCAAGCCGCTCGGCCTTCTCAAGCTTTGACCCTGCTGCCTCACCAGCAACAAGAAAGTCAGTCTTCTTAGAGACAGACGAAGTGACTCTGCCGCCAGCGGAGAGGATCCTCTCCGTAGCCTCCTCCCGGGTCAGCGTGGGCAGTGCACCGGTCAGACAGAAGATCTTGTTGTCCAAATGGCCTTCGCCTACAGCTGGCCCTGACTCCTCAAGCTGAACGCCTGCCGCGCGCAGCTTGTCAATCAACTGGATGAACTCCGGTTCACGGACGGTCTCTGCAACAACCTCAGCCTGAATGGGCCCAATGCCAGGCGTTTCCTCAATCGCAGCCGGCTCTGCTGCCATCAGCGCCTCCATGCTGCGAAAGCGCTGGGCAAGACTGCGGGCGTTGACCTCACCGATGCGTTCAATACCAAGGCCGTAAAGGACCTTCGCGAACGGGCGGCCTAGGGATTCAGTCAAGGAAGCTTTGAGCGCCTCAACACTCTTAGAGCCCCAACCCTTGCGGTCCTCAAGCTGACTCCAGTCAAGTGTGTAAAGGTCGGCTGGGGTCAGCGCCATGCCAGCCTCCATCAGCTCCGAGAGGCGTTCGTCCCCAAGGCCCTCAATGTCCATGGCGCCGCGCTTGACAAAGTGGCGCAAGGCCTGCCACTGCTGTCCGGGACAGCCGCGCTTGTTGGGGCAAATCGTCCAAACTGAGTCCTCCACCCGAACTGTTGCGGTGCCGCACGATGGGCACTCGCTTGGCACCTGTGGTGGCTCTGACCGGTCGGGGCGGTCAACCTCGTGCGGGGCAGGTGAGATGACCTGTGGAATCACATCACCCGCGCGCAAGACGATCACCTGGTCCCCTGGCCGGACATCCTTGCGGGCCAAGTCGTCGCCGTTGTGGAGTGTCGTAAAGGAGACCGTCACGCCACCAATTGAGACTGGTTCAAGCTCAGCGAACGGGACAATGTGCCCAGTCCGGCCAACATTCCAATGGACGGCACGCAAAAGCGTTGTTGCTGTCGTTGGGGGGAACTTCCAAGCGATTGCCCAGCGCGGTTCGCGGCCAACCGTGCCAAGTCGGCGTTGAAGCTCGAAGTCATCAACCTTGACGACAGCCCCGTCAATCTCGTATGGGAGCTCGTCTCTGCGCTCCAACCACCCGTCACAGGCCTGTACGACCGCCTCAGCGCCCTGAATGGTCGCAATACCGGGGTTTACCGGGAATCCCCATTCCGCAAGCTGAGCGAGGCTCTGTGAGTGCCGTTCAAATACAACGCCCTCAACCTCCCCCAGTCCATAAGCCCAGATTGCCAACGGGCGCTCGGCAGCAACAGCCGGGTCAAGCTGGCGCAACGAGCCAGCGGCCGAGTTACGTGGGTTCATGAAGGTTGACTCACCCGCTGCAGCCCGCCGCTCATTGAGCGCGGCAAAGTCCGCAATGGGGAGATAAACCTCACCCCGGACTTCCAAGACGCGCGGAGCGTTACTGAGCTTCTTTGGAATCGAGGAAATCGTCATCAAGTTCTGGCTGATGTCCTCCCCCACCACACCATCACCTCGCGTTGCGCCACGAACGAACACGCCGTCCTCATAGCGGAGCGAAACCGCAAGCCCGTCAATCTTGGGCTCAACTACATAGGTGAAGTCATCAACCTCAATGGACTCTCGCGCAAGGTGGGAACGGGCACGGTCTAGCCAACCGTTCAGCTCGTCCGCATTACGCGCGTTCCCCAGAGACAGCATCTGGATCGCGTGCTCAACAGGTTCAAAACGGTCAAGGCGCTTGGCACCAACCTTCTGCGTTGGCGAGTCAAGCGTGACGAGTTGCGGGTGTTCGGCCTCCAGTGCACGGAGCTCGTCCAGCAGAGTGTCGTACTCCCGATCCCCGATTGACGGATCGTCCTGCTCGTAGTAGCGGCGGTTGTGCTCCTCCAGCTCCGCCCGCAGCTCCTGCGCGCGCAGCGCAGCGTCACTTCCCGCCTGGCTCACACTTGCCCCAGGGGTGAGATGTGCTCCCCCAACCCAGCCGCAGCAAGGTCGTCAATGCCGGAGTGGTCAGTCAGGTCAAAGTGGATTGGTGTGACGGCGATGTAGCCGTCATCAACGGCGTCAAGGTCAGTGCCGTCCTCCTTGTGGTGAGACGGCTCCTGTCCATAAATGCGGATCGAACGGCCGCCGCCATCGGCAGGCCCAAGGTCAACCAGTTCCTCGCGGTAAATCCGCCGGCCCAGCTTGGCGACAACAACACCCTTGGGGTCCTGTGCCGGAGCGTTGACATTGAGCAAAGTTGCTGGGCGCAAAGGAATCCGGTCCCAATCGGCGACCAGACCAGCAACAAACTTCGCGACCGCATGGAACGGCTCGTCACCGCCGTGTGAGACATAGTCGTAGACGCCACCCGCAGAGGCTTGGGAAACCGCGATGCCGCTACGGCCCAAGACAACAGCCTCAAGGACCGCTGCCACTGTGCCGGAATAGGTCACATCATCGCCAAGGTTTGAGCCGTGGTTGATCCCACTAACAACCAAATCTGCGCTGAAGCCCTCAACTAGGCCGTGTGTGGCAAGCCGAACACAGTCCACGGGGGTGCCATCACTCGCAAACCCGTGCGTGCCGTCCTCAAAGTCAACCCGTGTGACCTTCAGCGGGCGCCGCGTCGTGATCGCACGGGCGGTAGCTGAACGGTTGCCGTCAGGCGCGATCACGGCCAACTCAATGCCCGGAACCTCCAACAGTGCGCGCCGGAGAGCCTGAAGGCCAGAGGCCGCGATGCCGTCGTCGTTGGTTAAAAGAACTCGCATTGTCTTGTCGATGGTAGTCGTGAGCGCGGGCAGCGCGGTTTAGCTCAGCACGGGCTCCCCATAGCCCACGCCCAGCATGGTCAAACCCTTGGCAAACGCTGTCGCTCCAGCCTCAGCCCGCGGCTTGCCGGCAACCAAAGCCTGGAAGTGTTCAACCGTGCTGACCCCCCGCGC
>JBAXCW010000115.1:0-4224 GCA_037141275.1 Actinomycetes bacterium | reverse complement strand
CTGAAGCTCCCTGCGGAGGCGGTCAAGGAGCTCAAGGATCTGGGCCTGAACCGTCACATCAAGGGCAGTGGTGGGCTCATCGGCAACCAACAACCGAGGTTCGTTGGATAGCGCCATCGCGATCATGGCCCGCTGCCGCATTCCACCCGAGAACTCGTGTGGATAAGCGTCCAACCGGGCCTTGGGGTCAGGAATCCCGACCAGCGCCAGCAGCTCGGCTGCCCTTGCCCGGGCAACCTTCTTCGGTGTCTGTGAGTGAGCCTGAATCGCCTCGATGATCTGGTCCCCCACCCGGTAGAAGGGGTGGAGCGAAGACAAGGGATCCTGAAAGATCATCGCGATTCCCTTACCGCGGACTGCCCGAAGCGATTCGTCGTCCATCGAGACAAGATCTGCTCCTTCAAACATCGCCCGGCCACTGACAGTCGTCCTGCCTGAGCGGGTCAGGCCAAGCAATGTCAGACCACCAACGGTTTTGCCTGACCCAGACTCACCGACAATGCCGAGAGACTGGCCTGCCTCAATGCTCCACGAGACGCCATCCACCGCCTTGACGACACCGTCCTCGGTGTTGAAGCTGACGGAGAGATTGTCAACCTGAAGAAGTGGCGTGCTCATTCGTAACGCACCCGTGGGTCAAGGTAGGCGTAGACCACATCAACCACAAGGTTGGCCCCGATTACAAAGAACGCTGCGAGCAGCACTGTTCCCTGAATTAGGAAGAGGTCGGAGTGGAGGATTGCGTCATACGCAAGGCGCCCAATGCCTGGGATGTTGAAGACAATTTCCACAAGCACTGCTCCACCGAGCAAGGCCCCAAGATCTAGGCCAAATGCGGTCACGATCGGAGTGATCGCCGCGCGAACGCCGTGGTGCATCACAACCGTTCGCTCCGGTAGGCCTTTCGCGCGCGCGGTCCGGATGTAGTCCTCGCCCATCACCTCAATCAGCGTTCCCCGGAGTAGCCGCGAATAGAACGCCGCGAACGCCACCGCCAGAACAACCCACGGAAGGATCATCGAGTTCAGCCACGCAAGTGGATCCTCTGTAATCGGCTGATAGCTGCCTGAGCCACCAAACAGCGGAATTAGCCCAATGTCATCCGCAAAGAGATAGAGAGCAACGAGGCCAAGCCAATAGACCGGCGCGCTAATCCCAACGAGAGCAAGGCTCATCGTTGTGCGGTCAAGCTTGGAATGTCGGCGAACCGCACTGATAATGCCGATCGCAACACCACTAAGGAGCCACAGCACTGCGGCACCGACAGCAACTGAGATCGTAGCCGGAAGCCTCGAGAAGACAAGCTTGGCCACAGGCTGGTCGTTTACATACGAGATCCCGAAGTCACCGTGCAACAGGATGCCCTTGAAGTAGAAGGACAGCTGGTCCAAGAGAGATTTGTCGAGGTGGTACTTATGACGAATTTCCTCAATCTGCTGCGGTGAGGCGTGCCGGCCAGCCCGCAGAGCCGCAGGATCTGCCGACGGGAGGACGTAGAAGATTACGAACGTCACAACGCTGACCGCGAACATCAGCACCACAGTCCACAGCAGCCGTCGAGCGATATACCGCGCCATCAGTCAGTCGCACCAATCCACTCGGAGGGCGACTTGGCTGAGCGGCAGACAGTCCGCCCGGGCGTACCCGGCCGGACTGCAGCCTTCAACAACGGGGCTACTTGATTGAGATAAACGAGATGTCCCACGAGGAGTTGAACTTATTGACGACACCCTTGACATTGCTGGAGGCAATGTTCTCGGTGTTGTCCCAAACCCATGGAATGGCCGGGGCCTGGGCCGTAATCGCCTGATCAATCTGCGCCCACGACTCAGCAGCTGCAGTTGGGTCGGTGATCAGCGCGGCAGCAGCCATCGACTTATTGATCGACGGAACATTCAAGACCGGCCAGTTGCTGTTGTTCTCCGGAACAATGTTGTTCCCGTTGAACGTTGGGTCCAGAATTGTCTGCGCGTCATTGAAGTCCTTCAGCCAACCCACATTGGGACAAATGGCGACGGCCTTCTTGGGGACATTGCAGAACTGGGTGTACATGGCGTCCTGAGTGACAAGAATCAGCTTCGTTTTGATTCCCAGCTTGGCGAGCTGCGCCTGGGTGATCTCAGCGATCTTCTGGGCAGTTCCACCTGACGTTCCGACAATCTGAAGCGTCTCACTACCCGTGTACTTGCCCGATGGATAGCCAGCCTTCTTCATGTACGAAGCGGCCAAGGCCGGATCACCACCCGGAGTCGCCATAAAGTCAGCGCCCGTTCCCTTGTATCCGCCAGCCTGCTCAAACCCTGGAACGCCCGGTACCAGGAAGTGGTTGGCGACCTTGCCGACCACCGCACCGCCACGCGCCTTGAGCATTGCCACGCGGTCAGAAACAGCAATGATCGCCTTGCGGACATTGATGTTGTCCAGAGGCTTGACCGTCGTGTTCAGGGAGATGTAACGGATGCCACCTGAAGGGGCACCGATCAGCTGCGTTGACTTTGTCGTGTAGAGCTTCTGCAGGACTGCGGGCGGAGGCCCGAAGTCACCATTGATTGAAGACTGACCGGACACGATCTGGTTAGAAGCAACCGTGGTATCAGAGTTGCCTTCCTTGATCTTGACCTCATCCAGATAAGCCTTTCGGTAATCCGTAGCCGCAACCCAGTTGGGGTTACGAACCAAGTCAATCCCACGAGTTGCCTCGTAACCAATCGCATTGCCCTGGGCATCGTTCTTGACCATGTACGGGCCGGTCGCGACCTGATGCTGCCCATAGGTCGACGGATTCACTGCATCAAACTTCTTTGCATATTCAGCTGGAACCGGTGCAGAGACCGGAAGTGCCAGTGCGCCGATGAGCGAGTTTGTAGTCGCCTTCGTCAGCTTGAAGATGATGGTCGTTGCGTCGGGTGTCTCAATGCCACTGATCCCGGTTGCCTTGCCATCGGTGAACTCCTTAGCACCAACGAGATTGCCCATATACGCGCCGACATAGCCATTGGCAACATTCGGCTTGAAGGCACGCTCAATCGCGTACTTGACATCAGCCGTTGTGGCAATCCGATTGACGGGTGGGCTGAATTTGACGTCATTACGAATCTTCACCGTGACCGTCTTGCCCCCATTTGTAATCGTTGGCTGATCAGTCGCCAGATCGGGGGTTGGGGTCTTGGTTGTGTCAGGTGCCCACGAGTAGAGCGAGCGCTGGGTTGCGTAATGGACCATGTATGAGAACTGGTAGTACGCAGCACCTGCGTCGATGTAGTCCACATCACCACTGGCCAGCATCGTCAGGGTTCCACCCTGCTTGCCGCTGAGATCCTGGGTTGCCGCGACCATGTTCTGGCCCGCGGTTCCCGCGCTACCCCCTCCGCATGCTGCCAACGTGACTGTAAGTGCCGTCAACAAGACGGCAGTGCTCACACTTTTCAAGCGTGTCATCTGAACTTCCTCTCGGTCTGGGTTGATGCTTCTTGGAGTGGCCGCGACATCAGTCAGCGGCCCTTGGGTTCATGGCGTCGGTAAGGCCGTCGCCCACAAGGTTGAAGGCCAAGGCGGTGAACAGAATCGCCAGGCCCGGGAAGAGCATGTACCACCAGGCAGTATCGAAAATCGAGGTCGCGTCGGAAATCATCGCCCCCCAGCTTGCGGTAGGCGCCGGCACACCCGCGCCCAAGAAGGACAAGGCTGCCTCGAGCAGAATGTTGGTCGGGATCATCAGCGATGCGTAGACAATGATCGGGACCATCAAGTTAGGAAGAATCTCGCGGAACAGGATGCGGGAGTTAGACGCGCCGATTGATCTAGCTGCGTCAACAAACTCTTTCTCCTTGAGGGACAGCACTTGCCCGCGGATCAACCTTGCTGGATAGGTCCAGCTGACTACCGCGATGACGACCACAACCGTTGTAATCCCGGGCTGGATAAGCCCGCCGGCACAGCCATTACCCAGTGAACACCCGGAGGCAAGACCCAGGGCCAGCAGGAACACAGGAAATGCCAACATCACGTCCACCGAGCGGGAGATCACCGTGTCCACCCATCCGCCAAAGAAGCCGGCGAGCATTCCCAACACAACACCAATCCCCGTCGCAATCAGCGTCGCAAGAATCGAGATCTCAAGCGACGTGCGAGCCCCGTAAACAGTTCGGCTCAACACATCTCGGCCAAGACCGTCAACCCCAAAAGGATGAGCAAAGCTCGGGCCGGTAGGCAAACCGAAGTCAT
>JBAXCW010000114.1:0-4236 GCA_037141275.1 Actinomycetes bacterium | reverse complement strand
ATTTCGCCCTTGACGACATTGATCAGGTTTGGCAGTTCGTCTAGCGACCAGCGCCGCAGGAAGCCGCCAACCCGCGTGATCCGGCTGTCGTTGTGATCCACGGCCATGCCAGCACCAGTGTGCTCGGCTCCAACAACCATGGTCCGCAACTTGACAATCTCAAACTCGTGACCGTCAAGACCAGCGCGAGGCTGGCGGTAGAGGACGGGTCCCTTGCTGTCGATACGGATCGCGATCGCACAAACGGCCAGTATGGGAGCTGTAACCACGACTGCGATAAGGCCCACGGTCAGATCGATCAAGCGCTTGCTGGCTCTCTGGGCGGCGTTCATCGCGTTCCCTCCGGCGGTTCCCAGCCTGCCTCTGTTCCATGCCGCGCCCAGTCCCAACAGCCTGCGGCTATCGCCGCCGTCATCAGAACGTAATAGCGAATCAGGAGCAGTGGCTTGAGCTTGACTCGTCCCCCGAGGATCGCCGCTGCGATCCCGGCCAACTGGAGTCCCACAACCACAGTCCAGAATGTTGAGCCAGAGGCCAGCAGCGCGCTCGCAACCAGGGCCAGTGTGTGCAGCAGCGGCGACGCGTAACGGATCGCACGGTGACTGAAGATCATCAGGCAGTACAGCGGTGAATAGCCGCGGGGTGAGAGCAGCCCGCCCTTGATGACAATCGGCCAGGCGTGGCTCATCATCCGGCGCTTCCTTGAGAACTCTCCCTCAAGGCTGGGGACCATCAGCTCAGTTGCCGACGCGCTGGGCGCCTCAACGGCTAGGTGGCCGAGCTTGACGAGCGTTGACGGCAGTTTGAGGTCGTGGCCCATCACTGGGTCTACCTCGACATAGTCACTTCGGCGAACGGCGTAGATAGCCCCGTTACCTGCCGTAACCGAGGCGAGCTTTGCCTCCAGCCCGCGGATGAACATCTCAAACCGCCAGTAGATGCCCTCTTGGTTCGTTCCATCAGCACGCTCAAACCGAACCCGCCCGCAGACATACGCCACCTCTGGGTCAGCAAACGGAGCGAGGAGGTAGCGCAGGGCCGTTGGGCGCCACTTTGAGTTGGCGTCCGAGAACGCGATTAGATCAGCGGTCGAGCCTCTAACAGCGGCATCCTGCGCGCGGACCTTGCCTCCACGTGGAAGGTCAAGGACCTTGTCAGCTCCCGCAGCACGGGCAGCCTCCACCGTGCCGTCATCGGAACCGTCACACGCGACGATGATTTCAAGTTCGCCGCCGGGCCAGTCCAGGGCCCGAAGGTTCTCGATCCGTTGCGCAATCACTCCGGCCTCACGGTAAGCAGCCACCACGATCGACACTGAGGGCAGTGCGTCGGTGTCAGCCAGCGGCGCTGGTGCGCCCGGACGTCGCATCACCATCTGGAGTGCGGCAAGAAGCAACGGATACCCAACCTGACTCCAGGCGAGCAGGCCCGCGCTGAGCCAGAAGGTGGTTTCGAGAGCAGTGTTCACTTGAACCCCAGTTTGATCACAGCGTCGGCCGCCCGATCAACGCCGGGCGATGACCTGCCGGTAGAGGGACTCGTGAAGCTCTGCGATCCGCTCCCACGACCAGTCGCCCATTGCCAAGCTCCGGCCAGCATCTGAGAGTGCCTGCAGCGCAGCTGGGTCACGCAGCAGCGAGCCGATTCCCTCTGCCAATGCCTGAGGATCTCCTGCCGGCACTGTTCGCGCAGCGCCTAGGGCAGCAACCTCTGGGAACCCACCAACGTCACTGAGGAGCAGTGGTGTAGAGAAGGCAAGGGCGGTGGCCAGGACCCCGGACTGGTCAATCTCCAGATAGGGAAGGACACAAAGGGCAGCCGCTGAGAAGATCGCCGGGATTTCCCGATCGTCTACAAAACGGGTAACGAAACGAACTGAGTTTGGTGCCTTCCGGCGCAACTCCGCAACATCCATCCGGGGGCGCCCGACGATCCAAAGCTCTGCGTCCGTGACATCTCCCCAAGCATCAAGGAGGACATCGAGGCCCTTATAGGGACGCATCAGCCCAAAGCTCAAGACAACTGGCCGTTCACCCCTTGAGCCTGGCCCAACAAGCTCCTCGGGAAGTGGCTGGGGGTTGGCGATGTTTGCGAGGTGATCCAGTGGGCCGTGGGGGATCACAGCAACCCGCTCCGAGTCTAGGCCTACCTCGTTGACGAGGCGATCGCGACCATGCTGGGTGTGGACGACAACCGCATCCGCCTTGCCCCAGACCTTCGCCTGCGCTGCAAGCTGCCCGGGCCTAGGCTCCCTTGGGAGCACATCGTGCGCTGTCATCACCAGCGGGGTCTTGGTTGGAAGCAGGTGTACATCGAGCCCTTGGACTGCGAGCCACTGGGCGTGGACAACATCAAAGGCCTTGGTTGATCGGCGCCAAGCGAGCATGTCTGGGAGGTGTCGCAGCAGTCGCCCTCCCCGAAGCAGCTTGGAACCCGCGGAGCCGGGCAGGCCTCGGTAGAAGCGTTCCTCCCGCGTGTACCCAACCGGGTCAGGCACATCGCCATAGGAGAACGGGCCTGTCGCGAGCTCGACAGCCAGCCCTCGGCCTGCCAAAGCCTGTGCCAAGGCGTGGTCGTATGGCGGCGTATAAGCAGCCGGGTCAACGAGCTGGACCTTCACGATCGGGCGACTTCCGGCATTCGTTTGAGTAACGGTACCGCCGCACGGACCCGCTCAGTGCCCGTGGTCAGCACCATGCCGCATACCTGTGCGCGATCATTGCGTGTGTGAACGACATCGAAGTCACCTACTGCATCGTCAATACAGCCCAGCGCGACAAGCTCGCGGAGTGTTTGGACGCCGTCGGGCGTGAGCGAGCGGCAGTGCCATTTACGACCGAGGTTCTCGTTCTTGACAACTTTTCCCAGGACGGCTCAGCCGAGCTCGCGCAGAGCCACCCGGCTGTCGACCGAGTCATCGCGCTGCCGCGCAGGCGAGGTAAGGCAGAGAACGACAGTGAGCTAATCGGCGCTGCCCACGGCCGCTTCTGTCTGCTGCTGAACGAGGACGCCTTCCTCAAGCCCGGGGCCACCGCTGCCCTTCACTCCGCACTTGAAGAGGACCCGCTTGCCGCAGCCGCGGGCGCCCGCCTGCTCAACCCAGCCGGCAAAGCGCAAGCCTCAGCCTGGCGTTTTCCCTCATGGGGAACTGTCCTCGCCGGCGCACTGCTGCTGCACCGGTTTGTGACCGTTCAGTCGGGAGGCACTCCTGTGACGAGAAGAGTGGATTGGGCCCAGTCCGCAGCAATGCTGCTGCGAACCGACACGGTCGAGGCGATTGGTCGGCTCGACCCCGCCTACTTTGTCTACTCGGACGAGACAGACCTCTGCAAGCGCCTCGCCGATCGGGGCCGGCCGACGCTCTACGTTCCGGGAGCCGAAGCGGTCCACCACGAAGGGTTATCGACGGGCGACTCGGCTGAGCGAAGGATCGTTGAATTTGCCCGCGGGCGAGACCGCTACCTCCGAACCCACCTTGGGTCACCTACGGCAATCGCAATGCGGCCGCTGATCGCCTTCCCATACCTGCTCCGTTCCGTCGCCGCAAGAGCTCTCCCCGGGCATGACCCCCAGCGCTACCTAGCTCACGCTAGGGCGGCGATGCGCCCCCGTGATGGCGAGGGCCTACGCGAGGCGGCGGCGGCCTTCAACCGGCGCGAGTCGGCAAGAGCCGCAGCCTGAGGGCAGCAAACCCGCGCGAGAAAGCCTCGCGCTCCTCTGAAGTCACAAACCCGCTCAAGACCAACACACATGGAATCAGCGCGAACACTGCGGTCCGCTCGAGCAGAGCAACCAAGCCAGCTGTCGGGAGCAGCATGTTGCCACTCACAGAGATTCCACCGGCCACGGCAGTTAGCCATGCCAACCGTGACCACTGGAACCCCACCTCAAACAGCTTGCGTGTCATCAGCCGCAGCGACGCGAGCATGACCACATAGGCACCCGCAAGCGCAACGCCGGCTCCAGCGATACCCATTGAAGGCACGAGAATCGCCAGCAGCGCCACATTGGCAACGAGGCCAGCGATGGCCGCGGGGAAATTCCGGGTTGTGACCTTGGCTCGCCCTCCAACGGTGATCATCAGGTGAACCAACCCGTAAAGCGCCCAGCCCAACGCCACCCAAGGCAACGCCTTGTACGCGGGATAGAAGGCAGGAGCGGCAAGGAGGCGGACGATCCAGCGGCCGCCGAGGACAAGCGAGGCGACAGCCAACCCTGTGACAACCGCGTACCAAG
>JBAXCW010000113.1:0-4244 GCA_037141275.1 Actinomycetes bacterium | reverse complement strand
GTGCAGGGCGCGCGCCGGTTCGCTGGCATCACGATTCCCAGACTCAAACACCTTGGCCCACTTCTGCTGATCTGGGGCGCGGCCATGCTGATGCTGATCTTCATCCGCGACCTAGGGTCCTCGCTGATGTTCTTTGGAGGCTTTCTCGCAGTTCTGTACGTCGCGACGGACAGGCTTAGCTTTCCGCTGATCGGGTTCCTGATGTTCTCGCTTGGCGCTTGGTTCCTGGCCACACACGTGGGACATGTGCACGATCGAGTTGATGCCTGGCTAAATCCCTTCGATCCTGTGCTTTATGACCGCCCCGGCGGCAGTTATCAACTGGCCCAATCGCTTTTCGCGCAGTCTGATGGTGGGGTCTTGGGTAAGGGACTGGGAGCGTCCATTCTGACCTTGCCAGGTGGGGGCAACCTCGTTCCAGCACCCCAGACTGACCTGATCTACTCAGTAATTACGGACGAACTGGGACTGACTGGTGCCTGCGGCGTGCTTCTCTGTTACCTACTGTTTGTGGCACGGGGCTTCAAGATTGCGACGATCGCGAGGGACTCGTTCTCAACACTCCTCGCAGTGGGCCTCACCTCGGTGCTGGCATTGCAGGTTTTCGTGATTGTCGGTGGGGTGACCCGGGTTATCCCCTTGACGGGTGTGACCTTGCCGTTCATCTCCTACGGCGGTTCGTCGCTGGTCGCCAACTTTGTGCTCGCAGCCCTACTGCTGCTTATCTCTGACCGCGCACGGAGACCGGCATGAACCGACCGATTACGGGCCTGTTCGGCCTCTTCGTGATTCTGTTTGCGGTCCTTGTGGGCTTCACTTCGCGCTGGACAGTCTTCGAGTCCAAGAGCTTGCGGGATAACCCGCTCAACCGACGTGTTCTGCTCGAGGAACTGGAAATCGACCGGGGTACGATTGTCTCCCAGGATGGAAAGATCTTGGCCCGATCCGTCAAGTCACAGGGCAACACTTGGAAGCGGAAGTATCCGACCGGATCTCTGTTTGCTCAGACCGTCGGCTGGTCCTACCCAGGGCAAGGCATTACTGACACCGGGACGGAGCTCTACCGGAGGGACGCGCTGCTGGGGCGGTCCAACTCGATCAGCTCCACGATCGGACGGATTCAGGGCCACAAGAAGCAAGGCAACTCCGTCAAGACATGGCTTGACACGGAGGCCCAGCGGGTCGCGCTGCGTGACCTCGCGGGCCGGGCAGGATCTGTGGTGGCAATGGATCCCAGAACAGGCGCTGTCCGCGTGATGGCGAGCGTCCCGGACTTCGCGCCTTCCCCAGCAAACCTTGCTCGAGCAGCAAAGTCATCTGGCTCGCCACTGCTTAACCGGGTGACGCAGGCCCGCTACCCACCCGGCTCAACCTTCAAGGTAGTAACGGCCGTCGCCGCGATTGATAGCGGGCAGTACACGCCTACGTCGACTGTTGACGGGAAGAGCCCCCAAGTGTTCTCGGGAGTTCCGCTCAACAACGATGACAAAGTCAGTTACGACAATGTGGACTTGACAACGGCTCTGACGTTCTCGATCAATACTGCGTGGGCAAATGTCGCAAGCGATCTGGGCCGGGTGACCATGTCCAAGTACATGAGTCGGTTTGGTTTTGATAGCAAACCGGAACTCGACTATCCCTCAACTCAGATGGCGGCTTCAGGGGCTCGAGTCAACGGGTCAATTGTGCCGCCAACGGACAACCGGGTTGACTTGGCACGGCTCAGCATCGGCCAGGACAAACTGTTGGTTACCCCGATTCAGATGATGGAAGTGGCAGCCGCGGTGGCTAACCACGGGGTCCTGATGAAGCCCCGGATCGGGGACCAGATAATCAACACCGATGGTCAGATCACAAGGATCTCGCCCGAGGAGCAGTCAAGGGTGATGCGCCCCTCGACGGCGCTTGCGGTTACCGAGATGATGAAGAAGGTCGTTCAGGAGGGCACAGGTACTGCTGCAGCGTTGAATGGCATCCAAGTCGCGGGCAAGACAGGAACCGCCCAGATAGACCCCTTGCAGAATCTGACCCAGCCTTGGTTTATTGCGTTTGCCCCGGCAGAGAATCCAACCATCGCGATAGCCGTGACCGTCGAGCGGAGCTTTGGCGGCTTTGGCGGCACCATCGCGGCTCCGATAGCCAGAGATGTGATGGAGGTTCTCCTGCGGAACAGCCTCGGACCGCGGATTCCGTGACAATAGGACGTCATGCCTGAGCTAATAGAGGGAACAGTCGTTGGAGACCGCTACACGGTCGTGTCACGCCTTGGTTCAGGCGGGATGGCGGACGTCTACCTCGCCAACGACTCAGAGCTTGGCCGAAAGGTCGCCCTCAAGGTCCTACATCGCCGTTTCGCCAGTGATCCTGAGTTTGTCGGACGCTTCCGGCTTGAGGCTGAGGCAGCAGCTGGACTTCAGCATCCAAATGTGGTTTCGGTCTATGACCGTGGGGACTGGGACGGAACTTCCTACATTGCCATGGAGTACCTCCCCGGCAGAACGCTTAAGGATCTAATCCGGGAGGAGGCACCGCTTGCGCCGGAGCGTGCTGTCCACATCGGTATCCAAGTTGCCAGAGCAGCCCAGTTCGCCCATCGGGGAAGCATCGTCCACAGGGATCTCAAGCCGCAGAACGTGATGGTTTCCTCAGACGATCGTGCAACCGTGACTGATTTCGGGATCGCCCGCGCGGGTGCGGCTGGGGTGACTGAAGCCGGTTCGATCATGGGAACGGCTCACTACATCTCACCCGAGCAGGCTCAGGGGCATGAGGCTGGGCCGGCGGCTGACATCTACTCAATCGGGATAGTTCTCTACGAAATGCTCACCGGAAAGGTTCCGTTCGACGCTGAATCTCCAGTGGCCATTGCGATGAAGCAGGTGACCGCGGAACCTCCGGTCCCAAGTTCAGTCGTTGGTGGAGTCCCAGCTGACCTTGACGCAGTCGTCCTCTGGGCGCTACGTAAGTCTCCAGCCGATCGTCCAGCTGATGCAGAGGAATTGATCCGGGCTCTTGACCAGGTGGGTGAGAGGCTGCGAGCAGGAGGCGACACTTCGGCGACCGTTGCTTTCACTGGAGCGGCAGCCACCCAAGTCAGCCCCACTGTTCCTGTGGGAGCTCCCGCAGGGGGCCTGATCGCCGGAGCCGCTTTGGGAGCTCGTCGGGATAGGGACCAGCGAACCTCTAATGGCAGCGGGAACGGCAATGGGTCTGACGTGCCTGAGGGTGAGGGCGAGGAGTCCGATTCGCGACGCAAGTGGCTTATTGCCGGCGGGGTTGCCGCAGCGATCGCTCTGGCACTTGGGCTTGCCGCGATGCTCGGAGCGTTTGATAGCGCCCCCCAGGTGACGATGCCCCTCGTTGTCGGCCGAGACCTTCAAACAGCCACGACGATGATTGCTAATCAGGGCTTCACAGAGTCACCAACTGTTCAACTCGTCCAAAGCAGTCAACCCAAGGGCCGTGTGATCAAGCAGAACCCTGAAGCCTACGCTCGCACTGCTGCTGACAAGAAGGTGACCTTGACGGTCTCGGATGGGCCGGGGACTGTTCAGATTCCGACTGTGGCCGACCTTCTTGCCGCGGACGCCAAACGCATTCTGGAGAAGCTTGGCTTCAAGGTCGTTGTGAGAGAGAAGGCGAGCTCCGACGTCAAGAAGGGCAACGCGATCTCAACGGACCCAGCGGCCGGGCTCTCAATCCTGAAGGGAAGTCAGATCACACTCTTTGTTTCGTCCGGCGTTGACCAGGTTGTCGTGCAGTCCGTTGTTGGACAGTCGTTTGCTGATGCTAGGAGCTCACTTCAGGCGCAAGGATTTGTGGTGTCGTCTGCTCAACCTCAGGTATCCAGCCAACCGCCCGGCACGGTCCTCTCTCAGTCTCCGGCAGGGGGAAGCAAGGCAGACAAGGGAAGTACCGTCGTCCTGACTGTCTCGGCCCCCTGGGTCACCGTTCCAGATGTATCGGGCATGACCCAGGCAGCCGCAACCTCTGCATTGACAGCTGACGGGTTCAAGGTCCAGGTGGCTGGCACTTCTGGCCCTACCGCAACGGTTCTAAGCCAAAGTCCTTCGGCATCCTCTGATGCTCCGAAGGGCTCCACGGTGACCATTACCCTCGGGCCCTGATGGAACCGCTCTCAGTCGCAGTCATCGCCGGGGGTCGTTCCTCTGAACGGGAGGTATCCCTGAACTCTGGCGCTTCGGTAGTTGAAGGGCTTCTGCAGTCGGGCCATTCTGCGACGC
>JBAXCW010000112.1:0-4255 GCA_037141275.1 Actinomycetes bacterium | reverse complement strand
ACCCTAACCTGGCCCTTTTCGGCATAGACGCGTTCCTCGCCGGCGCCCACCGCAAGAATGGTGCCGTGCGGCGGGTTGATGACCGCGGCGAACTCGCGGATGCCGAACATGCCCAGGTTGGAGACCGAGGACGATCCTCCTTGGTATTCGGAGGGCAACAGCTTCTCGGGGTTGTGGGTCTTGTTGTTTCCACTACCCAGATTGTGGTGGATGTTGTTGATCGCAAGGAGCAGCGCTACACCTGCCTGAAATGCGGGGACAGTGGGCCAGTTCGGAAGGCCATTCGCGACGGGGAGCAGACCATAACTCTCGAGGGCGGGAGCGCCATGAGGGTGAATATCTCCAACGGCAACCGGCATGGGCCATATGCGGTCACGGATGGCTCGGGTCGTGTAATCGCTTCTGGGGGATATGCGAAGGGAAAGCTCGATGGGCTTACCGAGAGCTTTCACGATGACGGTACTGTTGCCCAGAAGACCCTTTACGACCGCGGAAAGGTCCGCTACACGGAGAGTTTTGCCAAGGAAACGGGCGAGCGCATCACTCGCTCGGACTACTCACGGGGAAAGTTGCACGGTGCCGTAACGGCCTACCACCCCAACGGCCAGATAAGACAGAGAACCGCGTACACCTATGGCATGATCAACGGGGCCAATGAGGTCTTTGATCACGAAGGAAGTCTGATCCTCCGGGAAAACTTTCGGGCCGGGATCAGGCGCAGCGAGGTTCAAGGCCCGGCTGCTCTCATCACGATGCCGGAAGCGAGTCAGCTGCTGCAGGTTAGCTGCGTCCGCTGCCACGAAAAGTCGATTCAGAAGGAGCTTCTCTGTCAAGAGTGCGAAGAAGTCATCGAGATGGGCAGGGTCGATACAGATGACCTCGATCAGCTCGGGCTAGACATGAAGACGTTCTTGTGGACCTGGGGGAATCGGACCACCCAGAGGCTCGGCGAGCTTTTCTCTGACGGCGCCGTGGTTAGTTATCCGCAGATCTCAGGCCTCTCGTTTGAGGGGATGAGGCAGATTGTGACTTCGTTCTCGCTGATCTTCATGACCGAACCCACGCTCAGCGTGAACCTGATCGCGAAAGAGTCTGATGAGGTCTGGCTTCGGTACATAACCCGCTCCAAGAGGCAGGGAGTCCTTATGCACGTCTCTAGGGTTAGCGTCTCTGATGGCCTAATCACGCAGATGGAAAATTTCATCGCCCAGCAGCAGCGTGTCGATGCCAGCATCGATGAACCCGATCTTTTCAAAGATTCCGCTGCCATTGTTGGTAGCTCCGGCGCTTTGGCCGAAGCCCTCGGGATCGACACCGCCGAGTTAGACCAGACAGAACCTGATGTTGGGGAATAAGTGCTTGCGTGAGAAAGCGTTGATCAGGCGAGAATTGGCTGATACCGTTGGTCACATGAATCGCACTGGACTAAAGGTTTCGGGAATCCTCGTCTCACTCGCGCTAGCGGGGTGCGGCTCACAAGCTCAAAGCGACGCGTCGAGCAGTCAGCAGGCCGCCCAAGACGAGCAGAACCAGCAGACGGCTCAGGACCAGCAGAACCAGCAGTCTGCAGCTCAGGCGCAGCAGGATTACAACAATCGCGTTCAGGATTACAACAATCAACTCGCCCAGGACCAGCAGAACCAACAGGCGGCTCAGGCGCAGCAAAACCAACAGAACGCTCAGGCGCAGCAGGACTACAACAACCAAGTCCAGGATTACAACAACCGACAGGCTCAGGCTCAGCAGGACTACAACAACCAAGTCCAGGATTACAATAATCAGTACGGGAACTAAGCCCCTCGCCACATTAAGACAGGGCTAGCTGGAAGGTTTCGAGGTCAGATTGGGAGGATCAAGGCATCCCAGCAGAGTCCCCAACTCCCTAACCCCTTGTTCACCAACCAAGAGGCCAAGCGCCACATCCTTGAGGCAGAACACGGCGTCGGGGACTCAAGCTCTGCCTGACTTGCGTTAGCTGCCTGAATCCGCAGCTAACGCAAGTAAATTACCAGCCGATTCCGCCAGGCTTGAAGCGGGTGCGGTACCAGATTGACCATTTGCCCTTGGCGTCCTTTACACGGACCCAGAACGCGACTTGGCGGGCGGGGAGGACCACGGTACTGGCGTAATTGCGGACGAATGGGCCTTGCGGGAGTGCGTTTGCGGCCGGACGCTTTTCATGGTTTGAGTACTCAAACCGACTGACTGAGTTCGACCCGGCGGCAGTGTCGGCCGACCCGCGAAGGGTGAGCGTGGTGACCTTGGTCCGAAGGTTGACCTTCAGGTCAACCTTTGTGAGCCTTGGGGCTGCCCACACCAACGGGCCGGGGCCGCCGCCGGCCCATGTGTTCCCCGTTGGAATAGTGGTTTGACCGAAGTCGAAGCCTGCGGAGTTGGCTCCCCAGCAGAGGCCTTCGCCACTGGTCGTGACCCCACAAGTGTGAAACAGGCCCCCAGAGATTGAGGCCCATGTTTTGCCCGGTGGAATATTGGTTTGGCCGAAGTTTAGATTGATGTCGACGGCTCCCCAGCAGAGGCCTTCGCCACTGGTCGTGATCCCGCAGGTGTGGACAGCGCCAGGGGATATTTTGGCCCATGTCTTGCCCGCTGGAACGTTGGTGGCGCCCCTCGAGTTGTCTCCCCAGCAGAGGCCCTCACCAGTGGTCGTAACCCCACAGAGGTGAACAGCGCCAGCAGAGATCTGGTCCCATGTTTTGCCCATTGGAACATCGAGTTGGTCATAGTCGTTGCGACCCCAGCAGAAGCCTGCGCCACCGTCCGTGACCCCGCAGCTCTGCCATGCTCCTGTGGAGATTGATGTCCATGTGTGGCCCGTTGGAACATCAGTTTGGCCTTCGTTGTTAAGTCCCCAGCAGAGGCCTTCCCCACTGGTCGTGACGCCACAGGTTTGGCTCTGACCGGTGCTGATTGAAGTCCATGTCTTACCGCTTGGAACATTGGTGGCGCCGGTCGGGTTGGTTCCCCCCCAGCAGATGCCTTCACCACTGGTTGTGACGCCGCAAGTGAAGCTATTACCAGCAGAAATCTGGGCCCATGTTTTGCCCGTTGGAACATTGGTCTCACCCGAGGTGTTCTGCCCCCAACAGATGCCTTCACCACTTGCAGTGATGCCGCAGGAGTGGAAAAAACCAGCAGAGATGGTTGCTGGGCTTGCGGCCAAGGAAGCACCCGCCTGCTGTGATGCTACGAATGCGAGGCTGGCGAGCAAGGCGCCCGCGAAGAGCGCGACATTGCGGGATAGGCGGGAGGCTGTTCCTGAGAAGTCTTTTGGCATTGCGCTCTTTCGTTTGGTCAGACCGGAGCGGAAAAGCCTACCGGCACCTGAGCTAAAAAACAATCGAGTGGCCTCAAGGATGGGCTTTTTTTGAACCTTCGAGCGGCGATTATCTGAACCGGGGTTGATTTCTGCTCGCCCCGGTGAGCCGCAACTCGTAAAATGGCTAGCAGCCCATGCCGAGCCTCGATAAACCGATCCAACCCGCAGGGGGCCACACCGCGCTGATCCTGGCCGACCAGCTCGCACCCGACAACCCAGCCCTCGCAGGGGCTGACCGTGTTGTGTTCGTTGAGTCCCTGGGGGCAATGCGGGGCCGCCGATACCACCGGGCGCGACTGCAGGTGGTGCTCTCGGCAATGCGCCACCGTGCGGCTGAGCTGCGAGATCAGGGTCGTGAGGTCATCGAGATCCGCCAAGCAGAGAGCGTCAGCTCCGCCTTGGTGGACGGCGGCTGGCTCGGGCCGGCAGCATCGCCGGTTGTTTGTCAACGGCCTGAGTCATTTCGGGTCGCACAGAAGCTTGCTGCAGCCGGCGTCCAGCTAATTGACGGCGGTACTTTCGTCGCAGACACCGCCGAGTTCGCTGAATGGGCTGAGGGCCGTAAACGCATCACGATGGAGTTCTTCTACCGTCGGATGCGCACCGAACACAACCTTCTGCTCGACACCGATGGAGGCCCCGAGGGGGGTAAATGGAACCTCGACTCCGAGAATCGCCGCCCTCCGAAGGAAGGGCTCTCGCCACCGCAGCCATGGCTGCCCACGGAGGACGACATCGACGCTGAGGTCCGCGGGGAAATTGAGGCTTTTGAGACTAAGCACGGGATCTCGCTGTGGGGCAATGGCGCGCCACGAGAGTTCGCCGTCACGGCGAGCGAGGCAAAGACGGCGCTGGACGACTTCATCGCCAACCGGCTCGTCGGCTTCGGCCCCTGGCAGGACGCGATGGTGCCGGGTG
>JBAXCW010000111.1:0-4325 GCA_037141275.1 Actinomycetes bacterium | reverse complement strand
GACGATCATGGTCTGCGTCTTTGGGTCCTTCATGTTCGGCGGCGACAAGATCATCATGATGTTCGGAGTCGGCCTGGCCACGGCTGTGTTCCTAGACGCTTTCCTGATCCGTGTGATTCTGCTTCCGGCGATTATGGACCTTGCCGCGAACGCCACGTGGTGGTTGCCGAAGTGGCTTGACCGACTGCTTCCCAATGTTGGCATTGAGGGCCGGTCTGTTGAGACCGAGAAGGAAGTACTTACCCCATAGAAGAGGCCTAGGAGAAGTCTCCTCCCCCTAGGCCACTTGAAAGCTTCGGCGCTCAGTTGTAGATCAGGGCGAAGTCGTACTTCACGCTTCCAGCCGCGCCGGTTGTGATCAGGCAGTCAAACGCAGTGCTCTTCCCTGTCACCGTCGGGGTGCAGTTGAAGTTCTTGGTCTTGACGGGCATCTGCGCCTTTGTCGCTGCCACGATCTTGACCAGCGTCGAGGCTGTTGGGCAACCTATGTATGGCAGGGACTTGGCAACGTAACCCTTGGCCGTCAGCTGAACGCTGACTGACGATGGGGTGACACTGGGGACGGCTGTGACAGTGCATGTCTTGGAGACCGCCGCTCCTGCCGGCTTGGCTGGAGTGGTTGTGGTCGTTGCGGCGGCAGTGGTCGTAGGAGCCGCAGTGATCGTGCTTGTAACAGTTGTGGTTGTTGTGCCGCCACATGCCGTGAGGGCGGTGGCCAACAGTGCCACGGTGGTAAGCGATAGAGCCTTGGTCATAGCGAGGGTCCTCCATTCAAGAGGGTTGTTTGTCCTGCAAAACCTACGGTTTGCTGCGGCGACGGGGTCACTCCGCGGGCCTTGCCTTGCATCCCATAGTCGGAAGCCCGGTCTTTCCCTGCTCCGCTGCCACTGCCGGTATGTTGAGTGCGTCAGTTGACACACAACAGCAGTGAGAGAGGCCTACCTCGATGGCAACCCAAGTTCAGATTCCTGGCACAACCCAAACAGCCAAGATTCGGCACCCACTTGCTGTTGTGGGCCTTTCAATCGTGACCTTCGGTGTCTACATGATCTTCTGGTGGTATTTCGTCAACCGCGAGATGCGCGACTACGGGCAAGCCAACGGAACTGATGAATGCGGCACGAGTCCTGGTAAATCTGTTCTTGCGATCACCCTTGGCGCGCTGGTCATAATCCCCGTGCTGATGTCTTACTTCAAGGGCTTCAAGCGGATGAACGCAGCCAACCGCATCTCAGGAGCAGGAGAGGGCTTTGACCCCGGCCTCGGGCTCCTGATCTGGCTCTTCGTCTCCCCAATTGCGCTCTACATCTTCCAGATGAACCTGAACAAGGTCTGGGAAAAGAGCGGGGTTCCAGAGGCACTTGGTCAGCCCGCCCCGGTAGCGGCCGATCCGGTTGCTCCAACACCAGAGACCCCACAGGTAGCTGAAGGTGGAGTTCCACCAGCAACCCCAGGAGACACTCCAGCCGTCTAGCGGTTTCTGTCTGAGCGAGAGCGACTGGTCAGCGTCCGACGGAGCCCATGTCGGGTGGGGTACTCTTGCCATACCCCTAAGGTCTTTTTTGGTCAGGAGCTCCAATGTCCCTCAGCCGTGTGGCCAGTCGTGTAATACCAGTCTTGGTTGTTTTGGCAGGCGCAACCGTTGCTCCAGCCGCTCAGGCGAGCGTATTTGGTGTGTTCACAACTGCGGGCGAACTCACTACCGTCCGCTATGGGGCGGCGGCGGCAGTGTTGCGTAATGGGAAGGTTCTGATCGCCGGCGGACAGGACGGCTCAGGAGCCACGGCGAGTGCGGAGCTTTACGATCCTGCGACAGGGTCGTTCACAAGCACAGGCGACCTCACTTCCCCCCGGGAGTGGGGGACTGCGTCAGTCTTGCCCAGTGGGAAAGTTCTGATCGCCGGCGGAGAGGACGGCTCAGGAGCCACGGCGAGTGCGGAGCTTTACGATCCGGTGCTCGGCGTGTTCACAGCCACGGGCGACCTCAAAGCCCTCCACAAGCGGGTGAGTTCGGCAGTGTTGCGCAACGGGAAGGTTCTGATCGCCGGCGGACAGGACGGCGGCTGGGGAGTCACGGCGAGTGCGGATCTTTACGATCCTGCAAAGGGGTCGTTTACCGCCACCGGCAGCCTCGCTACCCCTCGCAACGGGGCCGCGGTGTCAGTGTTGCCCAATGGCAAGGTTCTGATCGCCGGCGGATGGAACGGCTCCTCAGGAGTTGTGGCGAGCGCGGAGATTTACGATCCTGCCACAGGGTCGTTCACAGCCACTGGTCCCCTCACTTCTCCCCACGAGTGGGCGACGGCGTCAGTTTTGCCTAATGGAAAAGTGCTGATCGCCGGCGGATGGAACGGGGACGACTCCGCCGAACTTTCTGGAATTGTGGCGAGTGCGGACCTTTACGATCCTGCGACAGGGTCGTTCACAAGCACAGGCGACCTCACTTCCCCCCGGGAGTGGGGGACTGCGTCAGTTTTGCCTAATGGAAAAGTGCTGATCGCCGGAGGACGTAACTACTTGGGAGTTGTGGCGAGTGCGGAGCTCTACGATCCTGCGAGACACTCGTTTACACCTACTGGCGGCCTCGCCGTTGGACGCGACGATGCGACTGCGGCCCTGTTGCCTAACGGGAAAGTTTTGATCGCCGGCGGATGGAACGGCGACCCGTTGGCGAGTGCGGAGCTTTACACGCCAACGCCTCCCGCGAAGCCGGGGAAGCCCACGGTCAAGTGGGCTCTGAACAAGAAGAAGCGCCTTGTTACAGCGACTGTTGACAGTGTTAGGGGCGTTTCTTACAAGCTCACGGCCAGCCTTGGTCGCAAAACGAAAACCGGCAAGTGCAAGACAAGGCGCTCAAAAAACGTTTGCGGGCTCGCACCAGGCAAGGGAAAGTGGTTGTTCTCTCTGACCCCACATAACGCGGGTGGTAACGGCCGGGCGAACGTGAAGGCGATGAAGCTCTAGGCCTACTCGACCGATGGGCTGCTGCCGGGCCGAGGCTTCGTCAGCGTCCGACGGAGCCCATGTCGGGGTAACGGTCCCCTGAGGCGCTGTCGGGCGGTACGGCCGTGTTGATCTGCTCAAGGTCAGCCTGTGTTAGCTGGACATTGACGGCCGCGATGTTCTCAGCGAGGTAGGTGCGGCGCTTGGTTCCCGGTATCCCAACAACGTCCTCGCCTTGGTGGAGCAGCCATGCGAGGGCAAGCTGGCCTGGGGTGCACCCCTTTGAGTCGGCGAGTGCGCGGACTTGCTCGACGAGACGGAGATTGTGGGCCAGGCTATCCCCCTGGAACCGAGGTGCATTACGGCGCCAATCCGTCTCGGCAAGCCCTGCGGTGCTCTCGATAGTCCCAGTCAGGAAGCCTCTACCAAGCGGGCTGTAGGCAACGGTGCCGATGCCGAGCTCACGGCAGGTGGGGAGGATCTCGCCCTCGATGTCTCTAGTCCAAAGTGAGTATTCGGTCTGGACCGCGGCAATCGGATGAACGGCGTGTGCTCGCCGGATCGTCTCCGCTCCGGCCTCTGAAAGGCCGATGTGCCTGACCTTTCCGGCGGTGACGAGTTCGGCCATCGCGCCGACGGTTTCCTCGATCGGAGTGTTGGGATCTACTCGGTGCTGGTAGTAGAGGTCTATGTGATCCACCCCAAGACGCTGAAGTGAAAGATCGCACGACCGGCGCACATATTCGGGCGTGCCGTTGATGCCAACTGCAGCCCCGGCTGAGGTGCGTACTACACCGAACTTGGTGGCTATGACGACCTGATCACGGACCGGGGTGAGCGCCCGACCGACTAGAGCCTCATTGCTGAACGGGCCATAGATGTCTGCTGTGTCAAAGAAGGTCACCCCAGCTTCGACCGCGGCGTGAATTGTGGCGATCGACTCCCGGTCATCAAATGCGCCGTAGAAGTCCGACATGCCCATGCAACCCAAACCAAGGGCCGAGACAGCGAGCCCACCTGTTCCAAGCGGTCTTGTTTCCATGAGCTGACCGTAGAGCATCATCCCTTGACTAAGGGAACGGGTGGGTGTTGAATGTCAGTCACACTCAAGAACCCGCAGTTTGCTTACCCTGAATGGCGCCGGATCAACTTTTGTGCAGCAAGCGAGTGGCAACAGAAAGGCTTTTTCATCATGAATTACGAACGCGATATTGAACGCAAGGACTTCCCTCTTTCCCGCCGTGGCTACGACCCCGCCGCAGTGGATGCTCACCTTGCCCGCCTTGCGACTGAGATTCGGGACGAAACCCGTCGTACAACTCCAATTTCAGAGAACGTCAGCCGCCAGATCAAAAGCATCATCTCCGTGGCAGAGGATGCAG
>JBAXCW010000110.1:0-4429 GCA_037141275.1 Actinomycetes bacterium | reverse complement strand
GAACTCCTTGCAGCTGCTGCAAGTCTTTACATGCCTGCGAACCGGTGGGCTCATGCGCCGTGTTACTCCCTCAGCGATCTCCCCCAACTCGAGGCGAACCTCATTGCAGGTCAGTCCGCGTGCCTCTGACATCTCCGCCAGTGCCACCCGTGCCCGTACGAGCAGGGACTTGACTGAAGGAATCGTCGTCTCCATGGCCTCAGCGATCTGCTCGTACCCGAGACCCTCGACCTCGCGCAGGACCAAGGCCGTGCGCTGCGTCTCCGGCAGGACTGAGATATCGCCCATCAGGTTGCGGAACTCGTCGTTGCGATGAGCCTGGTCAGCAGTGGTCAGGCCGAAGCTCGATACGTGAATGTCCATTGAGTCAACGCCGATTGGCTTGGCCTTGCGCATGTGGTTGAGCGAGCGGTTGCGCGCGATCCGGTAGAGCCAAGGCTTAACCATGATCGGCCGGTTGTCGGCGAGCATCGCGGTGTATGCGGAGGCGAAGACCTCCTGCAGTACGTCCTCGGCGTCCTCACGGTTGCCGAGCATGTGGCGGCAGAAGCTCAGCAGCTTGGACTGGTAGCGGCTGACGAGCAGCTCGAACGCGCCCTGGTTGCCGCGCCTCGTCATTGCGACGAGACGGTCATCTGACTGGAGACGCAGAAGCGGGGAAGCAACGCTTTCGCGTGTTGCTGTTCCGATGCTGGTTCTGAATGTTGCTGCTTCCATGGTGACCCCTCTATCCGTGTTCTGTAACCCAACTAGTGAGCGTAAGTTTCGCAACATGGTTTTCAGGGACTGAGCAACGGGAGGCAAAAAGCCTGTAAAGCCTTTGTTGACGGTTGATTCAGCAGTCAACGAACTTTTTTGAGGGCAATTCAGAGAAGGCTACAAAGGGGGTCAATGTCCGGGGTGGGGATCGAACCCACAAGTCCCAAATGGGACAGCCGATTTTAAGTCGGCCGCGTATGCCAATTCCGCCACCCGGACAGGTGATCTGAGGATACGCCCCGGGGTCAGTGCGACGGGGCGGTGAACGCCTCGGCTAAGGGAACCATGGTCGCAATCCCCGTAATACCCAAGCGCAGGGCCGACTCGCAGCCCATGGCTTGGGCGGTGCGGAGGTCATGGGCGACCATCACGGTCGGGATGGCGTTGGCAGCTATCTGGAGGCGCACCAACTCGATGCATTGGTCCGCGGTCTGGTCGTCTAGGGCAGCGAAGGGTTCGTCCAGGAGCAGTACATCTGGCATTTGAGCGAGCGCCCTTGCGATCGCGGCCCGCTGTGCTTCTCCACCCGAAAGGTTGGCTGGCCGCGATCCAGCTCGGTCGGAGAGCCCAACCGCTTCGAGCAGGTCGGCTGCCCGCTCGGGCGCTGCCCCCAGATTCCTGAGGACCGTCATGCGGGGAAAGAGGTTGAGGTCTTGGAAGACGAAGCCAATTCCACGGTCCTCCGTGCGGACCTGGGCTCCTGTCTCGGAGTCAAACCAAGGGTCGCCCCCGGTAATGCTGATCCGCCCACTGGAAGGGCGGCTGAGGCCAGCGAGCATCCGCAGAAGACTGGTCTTGCCGCAACCCGAGGGCCCGGTGACAGCAAGGCACTGTCCTCCCTCAACGGACCCGACTGCCTTGATCTCCAGACCCCCAACCTCGCCGGTGATGTTGAACTCAAGCACCGGAGGCCTCCCAGCGGCGGGTCAGTAGGCGCGTGGTCACAAGCAGCACTGCGGAGGCAGCAACAAGAACAGCGGCAAGGGCTTGCGCTCCCGCCAAGTTGCTGCCGAACCCCTCGTAGATCGCAAGCGGGGCAGTCTGCGTTACTCCACGGAGCGACCCAGCGAACATCAGCGTGGCACCGAATTCGCCCAAGGCGCGGGCCCACGCGAGCGTTGCTCCAGCCGCAAGCGCTGGCGCCACGGTTGGAACCGCCACTTTCATGAACACAGCTGCGTCGTTCAGCCCAATTGTCCTAGCGGCATCACGCAGCCCTGGGTTCATCGCCTCAAACGCTGCTTGCGCCTGTCTTATATGAAAGGGGGCTGAGACAAATACAAGTGCCACCACGACACCGGCGGTTTCGAGCACCAGACGGATTCCCACAGCATCCTCGGCGCCGCCAAGCCAGCCCAAGGGACCAAAGGCTGCAAGCAGGCCAAGTCCGGCGACTGCGGGAGGGAGGACCAGTGGTAGTTCGATGACCGTTATTGCCAGTGAACGCCCGCGAAACCTTCGCGTTGCTAGGAGCCAAGCGGTCGGCGTCCCAAGGCCAACTACGAGCACCAAGGCGATCACTGAACACTCCAGGCTGAGCAGCAGCGCATCTACTGCCGCCGGATCACTGAGCTGGTCCAGCAAGGCGGCCGGGCTGTTAGCGGTGAGGATCGCGACGATTGGGATTGTCACGAACGCAAAGCTCACGGTCAAAGCAGCCCACATTGCTGCCGATGTCAAGCGTCTCGAGGTCATCTCAGTCCCCTCGCGAAGGAGGGAGGAACCCAGCCGCCCTCAGGGCCTGCTGGGATTGAGGGAGAAGTAGGCTCCTGATGAACGCTGCAGCAGCCACTGGGTACTTGGTCCCATTGACAACAACTGCGGCACACTTGGTGAGCGGATTGAGGAAGGCGGGGATCGTTATTGCCCTCAAGCGACCGTTACTTGCATTCACATCACTTGCGTAAAGGATCGCGGCGTCCACGACGCCCTCGGTTACCTTCGCGGCCACGCTCGCTGCGTCGGGCTCGCGGGTCTTCACATTCGCGCGGATGGCCGCGGCCTCGGCTGTCGGAAGCTTCCCGAGGATGGTGTCCGCATAGGCCCCAATGGGCACTGAAGGCGAGCCAAAGGCCAAGCTGACGCCTGACTTGGTCAGGTCGCTGAACGAGCCGATGTTGGTGGTCCCGCTTCGCACAGCAACGACGAGCCTGTTGCGAGCAAATACAACGGGCTTGCCAACAAGCCCTTCCGCCGCAAGCTGCTTGGGAATCTTCAGAGACGCAGAGAGAAACACATCCGGCTTGCGCCCGCTGCGGATTGCTGTCGCTAGTGCGTCTGAGCCCGCGAACTCCAAATGGACGGCGGTGCTGGGGTAAAGGGCGCTGATTCCTGTGACCGGAACCTTCAATGATGTGGCCGAGCTGACAGCCAGGGGATGCGTTGCGGACCCGCCGCAGGCAGAGACGAAGAAGGACGCACCAATAAGGAGGGATGTCCGCAACCCGGTCATGGCTAGAAGGGTCGCACACGCCGCCTGTCTTGAGCGACTGTGGCTCGAGTGGCGTGCGGCCGTGATACCTGCGACCCTGTCGTGGAGTGATTGATCGCTTCCTTAACCACAGGTTCAGGCTCAAAGGTGCTGATTACCCATTCCGCGCAGCCTGCTGGGTTCTGCTGGGTGGGCATGTCATCGTGGCCCTTGGAGTTGTGCTGCTCGCGATCCAGTTCGAGTTTGACGCGTGGCAGTTCTGGAGCTCCCTGGTTCTAGTTGAAACCTTGACAGTGGTGGACAACAGCTTCTCGGCCTGGCGCCTGAAGCGGGCCCTGCGCAAGGTTCACGCAGTCCTCTCTGGGGAGAGCACCGATGGTGAGAGCGTCAGGACAGCCTGGCTGACCCTCGTCAACCTCCCAACGCTCCATCTGAAACGCGCTATTCAGAGAACAGCCGCGGGGACCATGGCTCCTCTAGTCATTTGGGTCGCCGTGCAACTCGATCTCCCCTGGTGGGGGGCACCACTGCTCTTCACGGTCGGAATCGTGATCCTGCTCTACGGATTCCTGCTCCGATTCCTGATTTTGGAACTGGCATGGCGCCCAGCAGTAGCTGCCCTTGCCACCAAGCTTCCGTCGGAGATCGAGCGGTCAGAGGCACTCGCCTCCAAGCAGCTCTCGATGCGCGCTCGTCTGCTCCTCGGCATCCCTTTGATCAATGTGATCACGGGGACCGTGGTTGCGACGCTCTCACGCCAACCAAGCTCAAGCGGCCTGGAGAACATCGGCGCCGACGTAATCATCACCACCCTCGTCGCGACGACTGTTTCCTTAGGTCTCTCACTCCTGTTCTCAAGGTCGATTCTGATGCCAATCTCCGATATCCGCAAGGCTGCCAAACTTGCCCGCGCTGGTGATTTCACCGTTCGCGTGCCCGTGATGTCAACGGATGAGGTCGGCCGTTTGGCAATTGGCTTCAACAACCTGATGAGCGGCATGGAAGAGCGCCAACGGCTGGAGACAGCTCTGGAGACCTTCTCCGACCAATCAGTTGTCGCCGCGGTTAAGGAGGTTGACTCCAGCAAGTTGCGTGCGCAGGAACTTGACGTCACCGTGATGTTCATTGACATTCTCGGATTCACTGAGTTCGCTGAGCGCACCACCCCCCAGGCTGTCGTGGAGCGCCTGACTGAGTACTTCGACATCGTTGTCCCAGCGCTTGAGCGCCACGGTGGGC
>JBAXCW010000109.1:0-4442 GCA_037141275.1 Actinomycetes bacterium | reverse complement strand
CAAGGACCTCGGCACCGGTAAGGAACAGAAGATTGAGATCAAGTCCGGTTCCGGTCTCTCAGATGACGAGATCAAGAAGATGGTCACGGACGCTGAGTCCCACGCTGACGAGGACCGCAAGGCCCGCGAACTCGCCGAAGCACGCAACACAGGTGAGAACGCTGCCTACCAGGCCGAACGCCAGCTGGTTGACCTGGGCGAGCAGGTTGACGAGGCCTCCAAGAAGGAGATCGAGGACGGAATCACAGCAGTGCGTGAAGTCCTTGAGGGCGACGACCCAGAGGTAATCACCACGCGGACTGATGCTCTGCAGCAGGCCTTCCACAAGGTCAGCGAGCAGGTCTACCAAAACGCGCAGGCTGAGCAGCAGGCAGAGGGTGAAGGCAGCGCCGATGGCGCAGCTTCGGGCAAGGCGGCTGACGAGGAAGAGATCGTCGACGCCGAGGTAGTGGACGAAGGCTGAATCAGTTGACTCACGCTGACGACATCAACACTCCGGCTGGCGATGAGCCAGCTGGAGAGTCGCCGGTCGAGGAGGTCATCCTCGATGCTGAAGTGGTGGACGAGGTTGACACCGAGTCTGTCGAGGAGGCAGCCCAAGAGGTTGAAGAGGACCTCGACGAGCTGACGCTGAAGACTCGCGAGGCTGATGAGTACCTCGACCTTGCTCGCCGCACACAAGCTGACTTTGAGAACTTCCGCAAACGGGCTGCCCGCGACGCTGCGGCAGCCGGTGAGCGCGGTGTCTCCAAGCTTGTAGGTGAGCTGATCGGAGCACTCGACAACTTCGACCTATCCCTTGGCGCAGTAGCGCAGCTTCCAGAGACTGATCCGGCACACGCCGTTGGGCAAGGCTTCAAGCTGATCCGCGACCAGCTGATCGCGGGCCTCGAGCGCTGCGGTGTTGAGGTTGAGCACCCGGAGGGTCAGGCCTTTGACCCGGCTCGACATGAGGCGGTAACCAAGGTTGAGGCAGATGGAGTGGAGGCCAACACAATCACTGCTGTCCACCAGGCGGGTTACCTGCTCGGATCAACCGTGATCCGCCCAGCTCGCGTGTCGGTGGCGGGATAAGGCCCTAAGGACATGGCCGACCACTACGAAACGCTCGGGGTGGACAAGAAGGCCACTGCGGAGGAGATCAAGAAGTCCTACCGCAAGCTCGCCCGTAAGTACCACCCAGACCAGAACCCGGGCGACCCTTCCGCTGAGGCTCGGTTCAAAGAGATCTCCCAGGCCTACGACACGCTCGGTGACCCGGAGAAGCGCAAGGCCTTCGACCGCGGCGCTAGCAACCCATTTGGCGGCGGCGGCTTTGACCCGTCCCAATTTGGTGGCTTCGGTGACGCGTTCTCAACAATCTTCGGCGGTGCTGGTGGGCGCCGCGGTGGTGGGCCAGCCGGTCCGCGTCGTGGCCGCGACCTTGAGACCGAGACAACCATTTCGTTTGACACTGCCATCCGTGGTGGCGAGGTTCGCATCAGCGTGCACGGCAGTGACACCTGCGGTGACTGCTCCGGCAGCGGTGCCAAGTCCGGCAGCAGTCCGCAGCGCTGCAATGTCTGCGGAGGGTCCGGAACTCAGACCCAAGGCCAGGGCCTTTTCTCAATCGCACAGCCATGTGGCCGCTGCGGCGGGTCGGGAACAATGATCAGCGATCCGTGTCCGTCGTGCAACGGCACGGGGGCCAAGAGCCGCTTGCGGAATATGCGCGTCAAGATCCCCGCCGGTGTGCGCACTGGCAGCCGGATCAGATTGGTTGGCAAAGGTGAGGCTGGCGCCCGCGGTGGCGAACACGGCGACCTCTATGTAGTCACACGCGTGGCCGAGTCACCGGTCTTTAAGCGCAAGCGCGACAACCTTGAGGTGGAGGTCCCACTCAGTGTCACTGAGGCACTGCTCGGCGCCAAGGTTGAGGTCCCAACCCTTGATGGCAAAACAAAGCTGAAGGTTCCAGCCGGTACGACACACGGCACAGTCCAACGCCTCCGTGATGCGGGACCACCGAAGCTGAAGGGCAAGGGACGTGGTGACCTTCACTACCGCTTCGTGATCGCCATGCCAGACAAGCTCAGCAAGGAACAGAAGGCTGCAGCTGAGGCCCTCGGCGAGACCTTCAATGGCTCTGACCCACGGGCGGAGCTGATGTCACACGCACCAAGCGATGGCAGCGATGGCTGAGCGCCGCAGAACAACACGGGTCAGCATCGTTCAGGACCACGACCGCGGGCTGTACATGATCTCCGTCGCAGCCGATCTGGCCGACATGCACCCCCAGACTCTGCGCGCCTACGAGACCAAGGGTTTGATCAAACCCGGTAGGTCGTCAAAGGGCACCCGCCTTTACAGCCAGGCTGATGTGGACCGTCTGCTGCGGATCCAGGAGATGACGGCAGAGCTTGGCCTGAACCTCGCCGGGGTGGCTCAAGTTCTGGCACTTGAGGACCGACTGACCCAGACGCGTGAGCGGGCCGAAATGCTTGAAGCCCGGGCCCGGGAGCTGGAGGTTGAGGTCGCACGGCTTGAGCAACTGCGCCGTGACCTTCGGGCCGAGATCGTTCCCTACCAGGCGGCAGGCCTACCGGCCCGGCAGGTTGATGTCCAACGACCTACCCGGATCTCATTTCTGCGGGCACCATCTAAGACAGTAGGTAATCCGAAGGAGTCAAACCAGTGAGACTCGACCGATTCACCATCAAGTCCCAGGAAGCGCTTGAGGCTGCCCAGCGGCTTGCCACCAGTAACGGCAACCCTGAGCTGTCCCCCGACCACCTGCTGCTTGTGCTCCTTGAACAGGAAGGGAGCCTCGTTGACCCAGTTCTGCGCAAGGTTGGCGCTGACCCTGGAATGCTGCGCACGACTGTCAACACGGCAGTCGCCGACGCTCCGACAATCTCAGGCGCAACTCAGGAACCAGCACCCTCGAAGGCTCTGCTTGACGCATTGCGTGGCTCGGAGGACAGCTCAAGCAGCATGGGCGACAGCTACATCTCCACAGAGCACTTGCTTGTCGGCCTTGCTGGTTCGGCGGGCGCAGCCGGGCAGGCGCTTGTCTCGTCCGGTGCGAGCGCCGATGCTCTCGGCAGCGCGATTTCAGATGTGCGCGGCCCGCACAAGGTCACTGACCAGAACCCAGAGGACAAGTTTGAGGCACTCACCAAGTACGGCCGTGACCTGACCGAACTCGCGCGTGAAGGCAAGCTCGACCCTGTAATCGGGCGTGACGATGAGATCCGCCGTGCGATCCAAGTCCTCTCACGCAGGACCAAGAACAACCCCGTGCTGATCGGGGAACCGGGCGTCGGTAAGACAGCCATCGCAGAAGGACTTGCGTCAAGGATCGTTAGCGACGATGTCCCCGAGGGACTCAAGGGCCGCAAGGTAATCGCACTCGATATCGGCTCGCTGATAGCTGGCGCCAAGTACCGGGGCGAATTTGAGGATCGACTCAAAGCAGTACTTGCCGAGGTCAGCGAGGCGGCAGGGCAGGTGATCCTCTTCATCGACGAGCTCCACACGATCGTTGGCGCTGGTGGCGCTGAGGGTGCGGTTGACGCAGCCAACCTGCTCAAGCCAATGCTCGCGCGTGGGGAACTGAGAGCCGTTGGCGCAACCACACTTGACGAGTACCGCAAGCACATTGAGAAGGACCCGGCGCTCGAACGCCGCTTCCAGCCTGTGTTCGTTGGTGAGCCAACAGTTGAGGCAACCATCGCCATCCTGCGCGGGCTCAAGGACCGCTACCAATCCCACCACAAGGTGATGATCCAGGACGGCGCGCTGATTGCTGCCGCGACCCTGTCCCATAGGTACATCGCTGACCGCTTCCTTCCCGACAAAGCCATCGACCTTGTTGATGAGGCCGCCAGCAGCCTGCGGATCGAGATTGATTCCAAGCCAACTGAGATCGACGAGGTTGACCGTCGGATCATGCAACTTGAGATCGAACGGCAGGCGATGGAGAAGGAAACCGATGCGGCAGCCGTTGCACGCCGAGAGGCGATCGAGCGTGACCTCGCCGACCTGCGCGAGGAGGCCGATGCGATGACAATCCAATGGCAGGCTGAGAAGGACGCCCTTGGCGAAGTGGCAGATGTTCAGCGCGACCTAGAAGCAGCCCGTGGCGAAGCCGACCGGGCCGAGCGCGACAGCGACCTGCAGCGTGCCGCTGAGCTGCGCTACGGAGTCATTCCAGATCTTGAAAAGGCACTCGAGGTGTCAGAGCAGACCGACCGCGGCGAAGCAAGGTTCCTCAAAGAGGTTGTCGACGCGGATGACATCGCTGAGGTGGTGGCCCGCTGGACTGGCATTCCAGTCGACCGGATGCTCGAAGGCGAGGCAGAGAAGCTTCTACACCTTGAGGAGCGGCTGCACGAGGGCGTGATCGGCCAGGACGAGGCCGTCGACGCAATCTCCAACGCTCTGCGTCGCTCACGGTCGGG
>JBAXCW010000108.1:0-4468 GCA_037141275.1 Actinomycetes bacterium | reverse complement strand
GTGCGGATCATGTCGCCACCCCCAAGGAATGGCGGCATTGCTGCCAGTAGGTCCCGGCGGCCGAACAGCACGCCCAACCCGGTTGGGCCATAGACCTTATGCCCGGTGATCACATAGAAATCTGAGGCTTGGACGGCCTCGCGAATGTCCAGCTGAGGGGCGGCCTGGCAGCCGTCAACAAGCAGCAGTGCGCCGGCATCGTGGACGCGCTTGGCGATCTCAACGATCGGGTTGATCGTCCCCAACACGTTTGACACATGGGTAACTGCCACGAGCTTGGGGCCGCGAGCAAGAAGGGCGTCGAGGCTGTCCAAATCCAAAAGCCCTTGCTCGTCAACCTCAACCCAGCCAAGTTCACACCCGGTTGCATCACGCAGCATTTGCCACGGAACAATGTTTGCGTGGTGTTCCATCGTCGTTGTGACAATCAGATCACCAGGCCCCACATTGGCCCGTCCCCATGAGTGGGCGACAAGGTTGATTGCTTCCGTCGAATTCTTCGTGAAGACGGTCTCCTCAGGCAGCCGCCCCACCCGCTCGCCAATCGTGGCCCGGGCTCCCTCAAAGAGTGCGTCGGACTCAGCCGCCAGTGGATAAACCCCACGGTGAACATTTGCGTTGTGGAGCGCGAGGTGATCGCGCATCGCATCAAGCACCACATATGGCTTCTGCGCTGTGGCCGCGGAATCCAAGTAAGCGAGCGGCGCGTCAGCCTCCGCTAGAAACGGAAACTGGGCTGCTATTGCGGAGTGGTCAAGCATCAGGAACTTCCTGGCTGGGCAGGAAGGACGGGGCCGCTTATGCGGAAGCCCCGACCTCTTCTTCGATCCAGCCGTAGCCCTTGGCCTCAAGCTGCGTGACTAGGTCAGCGCCGCCTTCCTTGACGATGCGCCCCTTGTAAAGGACATGCACGTGGGTTGGCTTGACCAAGCTCAGGATCCGCTGGTAGTGGGTGATGATGAGGATGCCCATCTGGTCCCCTTGCTCACCAGCGACGGCATTGACACCCTCGGCAACTGTCTGGAGTGCGTCGATGTCGAGGCCGGAATCTGTCTCGTCGAGCACTGCAAGGCGCGGCTGCTGAAGGGCAAGCTGGAGAATCTCCATGCGCTTCTTCTCGCCACCCGAGAAACCCTCGTTGAGGTATCGGCTGCTGAACTCCTTTGGCACCTTGGTCAGTTCCATGGCAGCTTCAACGGTCTGGCGGAACTCCTTGAGGCTGATTGCCTCCTCGCCGCGTGCTTCACGGTGAGCGTTCATCACTGAACGGAGGAACTTGGTGACAGTTACGCCTGGAACTGAGACTGGGTACTGGAAGGCCATGAAGACGCCTGCGCGGGAGCGCTCGTCCGGGGATGCCTCGGTGATGTTTTCGCCAAGGAAGGTGATGCTGCCCTCAGTTACCTCGTATGACGGGTGCCCCATGATCACATTGGCAAGAGTTGACTTGCCTGATCCGTTTGGCCCCATCAGGGCGTGGACCTCGCCTGCGCTGACTTCAAGGTCAACGCCACGGAGGATCTCCTTGCCGTCTACTGAAGCGTGGAGGTTGCGAATTTCGATGTCAGCCATTTGGTCTCTTCCTGCGTTGATTTGTAATTACGGGCGGTCAGGCTGCGCGGTCAGACGGCGACTTTGTCGCTTCTGCGCACTGCCTTGTTGTTACGGCGGGTAAAGGCAACGAGCTCAGCGAGCGTTGTTCCCTTAAGCGAATGGATCACGCCACCCTGCACTCGTGTCCAGAGAAGTTTTGTTGCGCAGCCGCGGCCAGCGTCATCTACGTGGGAGCAGAGAATCCTGTCCTCGCGGTCGGTGGGAGCGAAGCACTCCATTGGGGCAACCGCACCATCAAGAGCTTGGACAACCTCGTCCATGGTGATGTCCTCGGCGGGCCGCGCAAGCCAGTAGCCACCGTGGGCACCGCGTGCACTGTTGACCAGCTCGGCCTTCTTCAACAGTGAAACAACCTGCTCCAGGTATGCGAGCGGGAGGTTCTCTGCCTCAGCAATGGCCTTCAGTGACAGGGGCTTCTCGTCGCCTTGGCGACCAAGTTCGACCATAAGGCGCACGCCGTACTCGGCTCGTGAGGAGAAGATTGCCATCGAATTCCAAATCCTACCATCCCGCTAGGTGTTAGCGGCGGCGCACCCGCGCCGCGTGGCAAAAGGCCGAGCGGGATACGATCCACCAGTGGCTCGTATTGGCGATACCCCCTCGACGGTCAGAAGCGCGGCAAACCATGCCGCTGCCACTGCCGGCACCGACGAGATAGCCGCACTCGCCGCCCGCGCCAAGGAAACAGGGCGTCTTGCCATTGACACAGAGTTCATGGGGGAGGGCCGTTACCGGTCGCTGCTCTGCCTAGTTCAGGTAGCCACAGACTCTGAAGTTGAAGGCGACCCGCCGCTGATCGCCCTAGCCGACCCACTTACAGACCCCGCGCCGGACTGCTCCTCGCTCGCCGAGTTGCTCGCAGACCCCGAGGTCGAAATCGTCCTGCACGCCGGGCGCCAAGACACCGCGCTGCTGCGGCGCGAATGGGGCGTAGAAATCACCAACCTCTTTGACACACAGATCGCAGCGGGCTTCGCAGGCTTTGGTGCCCAAGCCGGTTACGGCAACCTGCTCGCAGCCGCGCTGGGAATCAAGGTCGAAAAGGGCGCCAGCTACACGCGCTGGGACAAGCGTCCCCTCTCAGACGAACAGCTTTCCTACGCCCGCGGCGATGTAGACCACCTGCTCGACCTACGCGATGAACTTGTCAACCGGCTCACAGAGACAGGCCGGCTGGACTGGGCGAGGGAAGAATGCCTCCCAATCGCCGCAGCAACCGACTACCGGGAGCCGCTTGAAGCGTGGCGGCGCGTCGGCAAGGCAAGCAGCCTGAGCGCCCCCCAGCGTGCGGTTGCCCGTGAGCTGGCGGCATGGCGTGAGGACACAGCCCTTTCTGAGGACAAGCCGGTTGGGTCAATCATTCAGGACCCAGCGCTAGTTGAACTTGCCAGACGGCAGCCACAGGACGACAAGGCCCTGCGTGACATCCGCGGCCTGCACGAAGGAATCCTGCGCAAGCGTGGCGAGGCAATCATCGCCGCCGTGGCTCGTGGCGTGGCAGCTGATCCGATCCCAAGCGAAGGCCGTGGCGACGGGGGTGATTCACGCGAGACAGCGCTCTGTTCACTCGCCGATGCACTTGTCAGAACCCGAACCCGCGCATCAGACCTCGCCCCGGAGCTTGTTGCCACCCGCTCAGATCTTCAGCGCATCGTCACCTCAGTTCGGCGCGATGAGCCAGAACCGGATGTGCGCACCCTTCAGGGTTGGCGCCGTGAAGTAGTCGGGGCGGAACTGCTCGACCTGCTCCACGGGCGGACCGCACTGGCGGTCGGCGACGACCTACTCGTCGAAGCCCTGCCACGCCCAACTAGCTAGCGGCGCGAGAGAACAGCCTTCGGGTCAGCCGTAGGAATCGCATCAAGCGGAGTCAGCTTGGTGCCGTTCCACTTGAACGTAACGGTCTTGGTGCCACCCGTTGGGTTGCTGTCAGCGTCCCCCGGGCGGTAGAGGGAGTAAGTCACCTGGACATTGTTGTCGCCCTGATGAGCAACCGTGGCCTGACCTGATGGGGTCGCGGTGTCAGTGCCAAGCCAACGCCCGTCGCCGATAAAGAAGAAGACGCGCATGTTTGCCGCGCCGGCCTTCTTGCCGACCAGAATCCGCAGTGGACGGCTGGTCGAATACTGGTCTGTATTGACCGGCGTATAACCCTGAGAGTTGAGAACTGAAGTAGCCCAGGCGAGTGGGTCGGCGGGGGTCGCAATGGCCCTCGTGCTCGTCGTCGCAGTGGACGGTTGATCAGTAGTTGGGATAGCCGCAGCGGGGACAGTATTTCCCGACTTCGGGCCTGAGGAAGTGCCGCAGCCAGCCAATGCAACGACAACCGTCAAACCCAATGCCAGCAAGGGAAAGGGGCTGCTGCGCAGCGCTCTTTGACGGGAGGAATCTTGCATACCCTTGACTCTGTATTCGCCATCGCGATACCCTTCCCTTTCGAAGTACGCCGAGTCGCTGTCTCTCAGGGGACGGCGAGCGGGGGACCCAATTGCACCGGAGTCGTTTGCGGTGTTGGGGCGAATCACCCGGTTTTCCGGGAGTAGCGCCAGGAGTAAGGCGCGAGCCCGTCAGCTCACCTCGCAGGCAATAAACAAGCAGTCATGGAGGTTTCAACAAACATGCTCTCGAACGCCCATAGAGGCCTGTCAAATCCTGCCCGCCGCAACACGCGCCCGGCAACAGTCCTAGCTGCTCTAGCAGCGTCCCTCTGCCTAGTGATGGCAGTGGCACCCGATGCGCAGGCCAAAGCCCTGCGCCGCGGCGACCACGGCTCCTCCGTCGCAACAGTCCAGCGTCTTCTTCACATTCACGCCGACGGACTCTTTGGCGCGGGAACAGTCAAAGCAATCCGCAA
>JBAXCW010000107.1:0-4493 GCA_037141275.1 Actinomycetes bacterium | reverse complement strand
AAGCTGGCCAAGCTCCCCAAGACCATCTCTACGCCGGGGACTCCTCCGCCCGTTGACCACAAGGCACCAGCCGGTGGCGCCGGTGGTCAAGTCTTCAACTAGGTCCCCCCGTTTAACCAGCCATGCCGCAAGAGCCTTCAACCAATGATCAGTTTGAGCCCTGCCGCTGCTGCGGTACAGGTCTCGCTCATGACCAGAGGTACTGCCTCAACTGTGGGGTCCGCAGGGCAGCTCAGCGGGTTCCATCGGGGCCGGTCTTGGCAGCGCTTGCCGTTGCTGCTGCTGGAGCTGCCCAGTTTGGCGGGACACCACCAGCTGCGCTTGTCCAGTCCGCAGGGGCTGATCAGCAACCACTTACCGGAGCGAACGCACTCGCTACCGCGTTCGCGACCAAGCCCGCTGCCTCTGCTGGGCTAGCTCTGCTAGCCGTTGGCGCGATTATTGGCTCGGCATTTGGGCCACCGGTCAGTGACACGCTCGCTTCCGGTCAGCGAGTCGTGATCGTCCAGGCTGCTGGCGCTCAGGCAACCGGTCCCGCGGCGGCTCCGCTGCCTGTTGATGCGCCGCTTGCCGATGTTCCCGCGGCGATACCCACAGTGGTTACGCCGCCACCCCCGGTTACTCCAGTTCCCGTAGACCCACCGGCGCCGCCAGCCAACCCAAGTATTGGTCACGTGATGGTCGTGCTTTTGTCAGGTGGAGCACCAGGTCAGGCATTGCCTGCCTCACTGGTCAAGAAGGGCTTTCTTCTGAAGGGGTACCGCCAACCATCAGTGTCAGGGCTTGCAAACAGGCTCGCTCTCGTAACTGGTCAAGCTCCGAACGTAACTTCATCTAGCCCCACGGGTTGCGACAACCCCTCACTTGTGCCTGAACCGCCGTCGGCTTTTAAGACCGGGGAGACGCTTACGGGCGACGGCTGCATCTATCCCAGCGGGGTCGGTGACATTGCTAGTGATGTGGCCGGCGCTGCTGGTGAGAAGACACGGATCTATGTAGAGACCGGGATGACTAAGCCGAGATCTGGCTGGCCCGACGACTCAGGCCTGTGCACGCCCCCAACTGCTGGTGTAGCGCTCACGCCTCCTACTGCGGGAGCTCCGGACCCCAGGGACAACCCGTTCCTCTGGTTGACGAAGTTCGCTACGGGGTTCGACTGTGGTCAGGAGATCCGTCCCCTTGAGCGGTTGGCAGATGACATCAAGGCTGACCATGCCAACAAGGCGGTCTGCGAGCAGGCGTCGAGCCTTGATGACCGGACGGCCTGCCTGCCTCCGGTCACATTCATCATTCCCTCACGCTGTCGTGGCCTAGTGGCGGTCAAGTGCCCAGATGGAACCACCGATGGTGGGCCTGCTGCGCTGAACACCTTCCTGTCGTCATCAGTCTCCGGGGTACTGATGAAGTCAAGCCCATACACCAGCGGCGGTATGGTCGCGCTTGGTTTTGATCAGCCCGCATCAGGGGATACGGCAACCGCCCCGACCGGACTTCTCCTCTTGTCTCCGCTGGTAAAGAGTGGGAAGTCCAGCGACGCCAGTTACGCGCCGTACGACCTTCTCTTGACCATCGAGGCAGATCTCGGGTACGGCAGCATCAAGGATCCCTCATCAAACCTCGGGCCGTTTCTAGGGCGAAGCAACCCCGAGGCGAGCCTTGGTTACCGGCCCGTTTTATTCCCGAGCACGGTCTTCACTAAGAAGCTCGATCCCCGTCCCGTGACGGTCCCATAGTCAAGCCGCGACCTACCCGAATCAACCATCAGGAGAGACCCATGACCATTTCAAACCGCCTTCCACACGCAATCCGCAAGCGCCTGCCGGCCGAGCGCGCGATCCAGCAGGCAAGCGACGCAGCTGCGACACCCACCGTTGGCATGGTTGAGCTGCGCAAGCGGCGTGACGAGCTTGCCCAGAAGTTCGGCGAGATTCAGTACGACATCGGCGGAGTCGTCTACGAGATGGCCATCCGAGACCACTACCGTCTCGACGTCGTCACAGCACGGGCTGCTGAGCTTCAGAAGGTTGACGCGGAACTGGCTGAGGCAGAAAGACTGCTTCGGCTCGAGGACGCCGCAGCCTCCGGAGCTTGCCGCTTTTGCGGTTCTCTGCATGCACGCGGCTCAACATTCTGCTGGCAGTGCGGCGAGCGCCTGCTCGTACCAGGTGCTCCCACTGGCCCGTCTCACTCCTTGAACGGGGAAGAAGTTCACCAGCACTGAGCTCGGTTCTTTTACCAGCGGGTCACCGATGGTTCACACCGCAGACGGGTTTGAGAGCGAGACTTCCAGTTGTCCGCAGTTCTATGAGTCCGACTCGATCAAGGAGTAACAAAAGTGCAACTTCGCTCAACATTCGCAACCACAACGGCGGCCCTGCTCGTCGGTCTGGTCGTAGCTGCCTCTCCGGCCGCCGCCGCCCAGAACTACTCACCCGACTGCTCAGGTAAGGCAACGGTTACAGACGCTGCCAACTACGAGCTGACCTACGAAATCACCTGCAGCAACTTCACCACAACATTTGTCAATGGGTCCGGGGAAACCAAGACAGTTACGTACCCAGGTGCCGTCAACGGCTACTCGATCTTCTCGATAACGCGGAACATCGTTGGATTCGACACCGAGCCGTTTGTACTCAACCCAGACGGAACATCAGCAGCAGGGTCGGGTCAGACGATTAGTTGCAACGGCGAAGCTCCAAGCAACGCTATCGGGTGCTCACTGTCAGGCTCAACCTCGCTCTACACACGTAGTGGCGCAGGCACCGACGTGTCGCCTTACACATACGCAGCCGCAACCGTTACTGGGCTGTTTGCTAAGCCAGGCAGCGACTATCTCGCCCTGACTGATGTATTCCCGTCAGCCAACCTGTTCCCAGCGAACTCAGGCAAGAAGATCATTCCTGCCGCCGCAGGAAACAAGATCACCGGCAAGATCACCGTTGACGCTAATCCATGCAAGGCGACGCTCCAGCTTCCGAAGCTGATGGCGAATGTCAGCGATGGCGAGGGTCAGCAAGGTGTGCCATTCAACCTTGATGTTGCGAGCACGACCAAGGTCAAGCTCACCGCAGGCGGCAAGGGAATCACACTCGCCCACGGTTGCCCTTACATCGTCAAGAAGCAGATCCGCTACGCGTCTTAAGTAGCGCACAAAGCATGGCATCGCCCCGGCTCTTTCCCCGGGGTGATGCCCGCGCCGATGCTGTCGGGGGATGGCATCGGACCTCCCAAACCGGACCCGGGTTTCGAGCACAGTGCTCGGAGTTCGGGTCCCGGTCGTTGTGGGGTGGCAGGGGTACAGCGGGGTTCAGGCCCGGCGTGAACCCGGCTTGGTTCCAAACACCGAATCCCAGAAGGGCGCACTGACGCCAAAGCCTGTCGTGTGGTCCTGGAAGTGGTGCCGCATGTGGAGCTCCCGCAGACGCCGGCCAAGGCGCGTGCGGGGCCGATGATGGTGCATGTGGAAGTGGAGCATGTCGTAGACCAGATACCCGGTTAGGAAGCCTCCACCAAACGCCATCCAAGCCCCCGCTGGGAGGGCAGACCAGAAGAGCAGCAGGAACAGGGACGCCAGTGGAATGCTTGCACCTGGTGGCATGACAAGCCGGAGGGGGTCATTGGGATGGTCGTGGTGGACGCCGTGGATCATGAAGTGGAACCTGTGCGCCCACTGGTTGTCCGCGTCGAAGTGAAAGACAATTCGGTGCAGCCAGTACTCGGTAAGAGTCCAGAAGAGCCAGCCGCCGGCAAACCAGAGGACAGCTTCGGGCCCCAGAGCTGACGCGCCCAGTCCGATTAGGACCGCAACGGTTGGAACGAAGAGTGCCAAGACAACCGATGGGTGCACGCGCGAGAGCCTGTCGAACAGGTCTGAGTCGAACATCCTCGGGGACGCTCTGAGGAGCTCACTCCTTGAATTGGCAGGCTTGGAAGCAGACTCGCTCATACGCGTGGGTAAGCCTAACGCTCACACGCGGGCTTGAGGGTCTAGATTTCCACGGGTGAGAGCACTCGTTACCGGCGGCGCCGGCTTCGTTGGGTCAAACCTGGTTGACGCCCTAATAGCGGGTGGCTGCGAGGTGACAGTCCTTGACGATCTCTCTACTGGCCGCGAGGCAAACCTCACGGGCGCGGTTGCCTCAGGAGCGGAGCTTGTTACCTGTGATGTGTTCGACGCGGCCGCGGTGCGCAGCGCGTTCGAGGCAGCTAAGCCCGACACCGTGTTCCACTTGGCAGCGCAGGCACAGGTGAGCGATTCTGTTGCCGATCCAGACCGCGATGCTCGGGTCAACGTCCTCGGCACCATCTCCGTGCTTGAGGCCGCTCGGCTGACCGGGGTTGAGCGCCTGGTCTATGTCTCAACCGGTGGCGCGATGTACGGCGAGGCTGGGATCTATCCGACCCCTGAGACCGCGCTGATCCGACCGGAGAGTCCTTACGGGGCGAGCAAGTTTGCGGCTGAGTCCTACGTCTCCATGTACACGGATCTGCAC
>JBAXCW010000106.1:0-4550 GCA_037141275.1 Actinomycetes bacterium | reverse complement strand
GAGTGATGCCTTCCGGCTCAAACCTCATGTAACAGAACTTGTTGACCAAGGTCTCAAGCGGCACGCCGTACTGGAGGCCAACTGAGATCGATGTCGCAAACGCGTTCATCATGCCTCTGAGTGTTGAGCCCTCCTTGCCGATGTCGGTCAGGAAGATCTCACCAACAGTGCCGTCCTCGTACATACCGGCAGTGATGTAACCCTCGTGCCCACCGATTGAGAACTTGTGGGTGATCGACTGGCGCTCACGTGGCATGCGACGGCGACGTGGGCCTGTGACCTCTTCGGCCTTGGCACCCTTCTCGTCCTGGGCATCAGTCTTCAACGCCTGGGCGGTCTTGGAACCGTCACGGTAGATGGCCAGAGCCTTAACACCTAGGCGCCATGCCTCGGTGTAAGCGTCAGCAATGTCCTCGACCGTTGCCGTGCTTGGCAGGTTGACAGTCTTGGAAATGGCACCTGAGATAAACGGCTGAACGGCGCCCATCATCTTGATGTGGCCAAGGTGGCTGATCGCGCGCTCACCGACGGCAACGTCAAAGACCTCGAGGTCTGAATCGTTGAGGTGCGGTGCTCCAATGATTGTTCCGTTGGAATTGATGTGCGCCTCGATCTCGGCAATCTGCTCGCCGGTGTAACCAAGGGTCTCAAGTGCAAGTGGCACGGTCCGGTTGACGATCGTCATCTGGCCGCCACCAACGAGCTCCTTGAACTTGACAAGTGAGAAGTCAGGCTCAACACCGGTCGTGTCGCAGTCCATCAGGAACGAGATCGTTCCCGTCGGTGCAAGCACTGTGGCCTGAGCGTTGCGATAACCGCTTTCCACGCCAAACTCGACTGCGTCATCCCATGCCTGCTGGGCGGCTGCGAGCAGTGGCTCATCAGTCGTGTTGACCGTGTCGATCTCATATGAGGCGTCACGGTGCATGCGCATGACGCCGTTGTGGGCATCAGCGTTCTCCGGATATGCCTCGTAGGTGCCAATCGCCGAAGCGATGCGGGCCGAGGCGCGGTATGCGCGGCCTGTCATCAATGAGGTGATCGCGGCTGCGGTCGAACGGCCCTTGTCTGAGTCGTACGGCATGCCGTTTGACATCAGGTAAGCGCCGAGGTTGGCGTAGCCAAGCCCGAGCTGGCGGAAACGGACGGCGTTTGCGCCAATGCCCTCAGTTGGGTAAGAGGAAGCGCCAACGATGATCTCCTGTGCAAGGAAGGTGATATCAACGACGTGCTCGAAGGCAGCGACATCGAACGAACCGTCGTCATTGCGGAACTTCATCAGGTTGATCGAAGCGAGGTTGCAGGCCGAGTCATCGACATGCATGTACTCCGAGCAAGGGTTGGAAGCGTTGATCCGCCCTGAGTTGGGGCAGGTGTGCCAATCGTTGATCGTGGTGTCGTACTGAACGCCAGGATCAGCACAGCGCCATGCTGCCTCTGAAATGTCGCGCATGATGTCGCGAGCCGGAATTGGGTCGCCAACAGGCTTGCCGGTTGCGCGGGCGATCAGGTTCCAGTCGTCACCATTCTCAACTGCGGTCATGAAAGCATCGGTTACGCGAACTGAGTTGTTGGCGTTCTGGTACTGGATTGAGGTGAAGCCGTCACCGTCAATTGACATGTCAAAGCCTGCGTCACGGAGAGCTTCGGCCTTGTCCTCTTCCTTGGCCTTGCACCAGATGAACTGCCGAATGTCCGGATGATCAACATCCAGAACAACCATCTTGGCTGCACGGCGGGTCTTGCCACCGGACTTGATGGTGCCGGCCCATGAGTCGGCGCCGCGCATGAACGAAACGGGACCGGATGCGGTGCCGCCCTTCTTGAGTGGCTCCATCGAACCGCGGATGTTGGAAAGGTTGATGCCCGCGCCTGAACCGCCTCGGAAAATGTTGCCTTCCTTCGTGTTCCAGCCGAGGATTGACTCCATCGTGTCCTCAACGGAGAGGATGAAGCAAGCGGAGCACTGTGGCGTCTCCTCAAACCCGACGTTGAACCAGACCGGCGAGTTGAACGCGACGAGCTGATGCAGGAGTGAGTAAGTGAGTTCGTCCTCAAATGCCTTGGCTGCCTCATCATTGGCGAAGTAGCCACGGTCGAGACCCCAGCCGGCGATCGTGCTGGAAACGCGGCCGATCATCTGCTTGACGGAATACTCGCGCTCAGGTGAGTCCAGCTGTCCGCGGAAGTACTTCTGCGCGACGATGTTGGTTGCGTTCTGCGACCAAGTGCTTGGGAACTCGACGCCGCGCTGCTCGAAGGAAACCTTGCCGCCGAAACCGATTACGGCATCGCGCGTTTCCCACTCAACGGAATCAAAAGGATTCTGTCCTGCTTCGGTGAAGACCCTGCCAACAGTGAGCGCATCGCCCTCTACTGCCAATTCTGCTGTCGTGTGCTGTGCTGACTTAGCCATCTCCCGCTCTCCTTTTTCCTTGCTTCAAAATTTTCTTCAATCTCCGCGCTTGTCGCCGGGGCGAGCGACCTGTTTGGAGGGGTCGATCAGTGTGTACGGTGGCTCGGACGGAACTTCTTCCAAGTCTCCAACACACCCGTTTTGCGGTGTGTTGCCAATGTAGCCAAGGCCACATCAGCTGGCAGCCGTTTCCCCGGAATCTCCGGGAATCGCGTCGGCAGAATAGGCTTCACCGGAATGCGTCTTCTCGTTACAGGTGGTGCGGGTTATGTCGGCTCCGTGAGCGCACGGACCTTGATGGCCGCTGGTCACGATGTCGTTGTCTTGGACGACCTTTCGCGCGGGCACAGGGCTGCAGTCCCTGAAGGGGCTGAGTTAATCGAGTGCAACCTGCTCGACTTGGACCGACTGACCTCAGCTCTGTCTGGTGGCTTTGACGGAGTGCTCCACTGCGCGGCCTTTGCTCTTGTTGGCGAGTCTGTTTCCCAGCCAGAGCTCTACTGGCGTAACAACATCACTGGCTCCCTCAATCTGCTCGACGCGATGCGGGCCAATGGCGTCAAGAGCCTGGTCTTCTCCTCCACGTGCGCTTGTTATGGAGAGCCAGAGGTTGTTCCAATCTCAGAGGACTGCCCAACCCGACCTGTCAACCCATACGGCGAAAGCAAACTCGCCGTGGACCGGATGATTACCGCGGAAGCCGCGGCCCACGGGCTTGGGGCGATCTCCCTGAGGTACTTCAATGTCGCTGGAGCCAGCGGTCCCTGTGGTGAGGACCACGAGCCGGAAACTCACCTGATCCCAAACATTCTTCGGGCAGCCCAAGGCCGACTTACCCATGTCAGCATCTTTGGAACTGACTACCCAACCCCCGATGGCACGGCGGTCAGGGACTACATCCATGTGGAAGACCTTGCCCTCGCCCACCAACTCGCGCTTGAGAAGACAAACCCCGGTGAGCACCGGATCCTCAACCTCGGCAATGGCAACGGCTTCAGCGTGCGTGAGGTAATTGAGGCCGCCCGCCGCGTAACCGGTCTTGAAATCCCAGTTGTGGAAGCTCCTCGCCGGGAAGGCGATCCGCCAATGCTCGTCGCAGCGTCCGACAAGATCCGCGCTGAGCTTGGCTGGGAGCCAAAGCACCCAGAGCTTGACTCGATGATCGCTGACGCTTGGGAGTTCGCGACCGCCCGCCCGGGTGGCTACTCCGAACCACCCGCCGCTTAAGCGTCAGGCAGGGATCAGGTCGCCGAGGGCGACCAGTGCGGATGCGAGCAGATCATCCGGGCCAAGCGTGGCATCAAGCACGCGGAACCTTTCGGGCTCAGCTGCCGCCAGTTGGTCATAGGCGCGCGCTGTCGCCACGAAGAATGCGTCGTCCTCAGCTTCGAGGCGATCAGTTGCCTCACCGCGCCCGCCCATTCGCTGGCGCGCCTCAGCCGCGTCCAAGCGCAGCAGCAGAGTTCGGTCGGGGGTCAGGCCGTTGGTGGCAAAACTGTTGATAGCCAAGACTTCCTCAATACCGAGACCGCGCGCAGCACCTTGATAGGCGAGTGAGGAGTCCACATAGCGGTCAAGTAGAACCCATGACCCGCTTGCCAAAAGTGGCAGGAGTGCCTGTTCAACTAGTTCGGCCCGGGCTGCTGCGTAGAGCAGTGCCTCGGCCCGACCGCCGACCTTGAGCTTGGGATCCTTTACGAGTTCACGGATCCGCTCCGCCAACTCGACCCCACCAGGCTCGCGTAGAAGGTGAATCTCGATGCCGTGCTGATGACCTAGGGCACGCGCAATGCCGCCCGAGAGAGTGGTCTTGCCAGCTCCGTCGATTCCTTCAACAGTGATGAGTCGCCCTTGGGACACGGGGAGAGCCTACTGCCCGCTCCCCGGCGTATCCTCCGTCCAACAGTGGAATCACTCGACGCTCACCCGCACGTCAAGGCCATTCTGGGGCCCGTGATCGAGGGTCGGGCAACGGCCTCCCACGCTTACCTCTTCCATGGCCCTCCCGGCTGTGGCCGTGCTGAAGTGGCTGAAGCCCTGGCGACTGCGCTGCTCGATGTCGGCAGCGACCGCGGTGACACTGCCACCAGGGTTGCCGCCCGGTCACACCCCGACCTCAGCTGGATTCGGCCTG
>JBAXCW010000105.1:0-4557 GCA_037141275.1 Actinomycetes bacterium | reverse complement strand
TCTGAGCTTCGAGCGAATCTCGCCTAGCTCCGCCGTCTCCTTTTCGAAGTCTCGCCTTGGGCGGGTTGGTTCAGTATCGAAGCTCATGTGGGGGAATTCACTCGCGACGCTGAGCCGCAGCGTACGCAGACTAACCGCTAATCACTACAAATGCTAATTTGGGGAACTGCTGTGCGGCTAGGTGCTCGTCCGATGAGCCACGCCTGGGCACTTGTGTTGGCTAACTAGGTGATATATGGTCACGCCAGAACCTCACCTTATGTAGATCCGGGCCTAGCTCATCCAACTGAATTGGAGAAACTACTCATGCGCCAGTCACGAAACAGCCTTCTAAAGTCCGGGTGTCTAACCTTCGTTGTCGTGTCCTCGATGCTGATCGGCTGCGGCAGCACTCAACCTGAGTCAGCCGCCGACCAAATTAAAGCGGTTTACACGTCGTCAACTGCTGCTATCGGTGAGAGGGATTGGCCCACCGCATGCTCGCAGTACACCCCTGCTGGGCAGGCCCAGCAGGTCCAGAACGTACGCAAGCTGTTAGGCGCGCAAACGCCGGATGAGTGTGCGGCTGCCCTCACTGCGTTGGACGCGAAGATGACCGCGGCAGGCGGAACATCCAAAGACTTCTGGGACCGCGTCGTAGCCAGTGCTCCGGGCTCCACTCTCTCCGATCTAAATGTAGCCGGCGACAGCGCTACCGCCACCTCTACGCCCGCAGCAGGATCTCCCAGCACATCCACGCAGATTCAAGGGTTTAAGAAGCTAGACGGCAAATGGCTCGTGGACACCGATCACAGCTGACGAGCTACCAACCGTGACTCCTCCGAGACAAAGTGACAGCAACCAAGTGACGAAATTACGATGGGCTCCCGCGCGTGCCTCGGTTGTTAGAGCAGCATGCATTGTCAGTGCTGCCCTTGTTCTGGCCTCCTGCGGTGGAGCTGGCGACTGGTCTAATGCTGACGCGGCTGCCTTCACAGCTGAGTGTGACTCGTCGGGTGATGTCAGCGATATCTATGAGAACCCCCAAGCGGTATGTGGGTGCATCACGGAACATGTCGCCGCGCGGATTACGGCCGCTGAATACAACTCCGCTAAGGCGAATGTCTTTAGGGACGATGCAAGCACCTCAGAATTTGGAGCAAAGTTGAAGCAGACCATGTCCGACGGCTTCAAGGCCTGCGATAAGTCTGTGGGACGACGCAAAGCTATTTTCAATACCCCGTATCAGCCGCAGTAGTGACGACTGGCCGTCGGAGCCACAGTTGTTGAACTAGCCGTTGCTAGTAGGAGCTGCGCCTGGGGAAACAACCTGGGCTCGAGCTCAGGACGCAGATAACTATCGACTTTCAATAATGGTGAAACCCGCTTGGCCGTGCTGTAGCCTTTCTGACCTACCGTTGGCGGGCCAGCTGCCAACCTCGATTGGAGTAAGGGAGACATTCATGAAACAGGCTCGCTTCGTAACCTCAGGTCTACTCATCGCATTGGTCGTCACTGGGCTACTGGCTGGCTGCGGTAGCAGTAAGCCTGCGTCAGAGCAGATCAGCGCGGTCTACACACAAGGTCAAGAGGCGACTGCTGCCAAGCAATGGTCGACAGCTTGTTCGCTCAGCACAGCCGCTGGCATAGCTCAAGTCATCGCCGATTTTAGAAAAATTTTCCCGGATACCCCATCAGGCTGCGAGGCAGCGCTCACTTGGCTGGATAATGCAATGACTGACTATGCCTCAGGCGACCCAGCAACTCTCTGCGGCCGGCCTGAGTTTGAGGCGGGAATGGCGAAGCGGTACGCCGCGGCATCCTCTGAGGCAGGTTGCACCGATTTACTCACCCGCTACCCCGCTGGGTTGACAGCGGTTCACGCACGAGGTGAAAAGATGAAAACCCGCTGGGATCAAAACCTGGCTCAGAGGAACACACTGACCGACGTGAAGGTTGTTGGAGAAACTGCAACTGGGACCGTTGTGCCGCCCGCCGGCGCCCTGTCCTCAAAGACATACGTGACGTCATTCAAGAAGGAGAACGGCAAATGGCTCATAGACACCTACACCAGATGAGCGGCTCCAAAACTCACCAGGGCTATGCGGCGGTCAAGACCCGCTGGTCACTTGCAGCTCTCATAACTGTGTTCGCAATAGGTGCCGCGACGACAGGATGCGGTGGCACGTCGTCACAACAGTCTGACGCCGCAAGCACGACCACTAGCCACACCTCTGATGCTCCCCCAGCAGTCAACGCTGCCGTGCTTGCCTGGGGAAAGCGTATTTATGCCGGCCGAGCGGGCGACCCCTCGTTCACTGGACCGAGCAGTGTAGATGCGGCTTACTGCAACAGCTCAGGGCAGAACGCGGCTGGTAACCCGCTCTACGAGTGCTACTACACCTACGACAACGGGGCTAGCCAAACAGAACCTAAGAATTGGTCTTGGCAAGGCAACTCAATAGCCATGCCTGAGGACGGTAGTTGGAACTGATTGCTCGTCGACGATTCTGGGGTCAAGTCCCGGGAAGAAGGTTCGTAGGCGAAGTCAAAATCAGCGGCTAAGAACCCTACTTTCGCAGTAGTCCGTCTGGCCCTCCGGCCCGAGCCGTCGCAGGATTCGTCGGGATATTGGCGAAAGCCGCCCTCATGAACGCAATTGGACCCCTCGAGCTTCTGTTTGTATTCGCGATTTGGGCAGCTATATACCTGTGGCCTATTTTCTATCTGGCTCAAATTAGAACTGCGACCCGTGGAAGAGTTTGTTCAGCCTGTGGCCACCTGAACCCACACCGCGATTTAGGCTCGCAGTTCTATTCAGACACGCCCGAAGACCAGGCCAGGTGGATGGCAGTTCTCGTCCAGGCGCGTCGCTGCGAAATCTGTCCCCACGACTTGACGCAGTAGCCGCTTGCCTCAGTTGATCTAGCCACTCAGCTCGATCAACTCTTGACCGGCCCACTCACTAGTGGGGAGTGATCTTGATACTCCAGCTGCCCTGAGCAACAACCTTGACGGAGCGGTACTCCCCGTTAGCGATCTCCGTGGTTCCAGAGTGTCCCTGTGACTGCACCCACACGTCGCCACCGACAGTCATTACGCCGAAGATCAGTCCGTCATTGCGCCAACTAAGGGTGGAGGCCGACGAGATCCGCAGGTCACCCAAATTCTGCGTGCCGTTCCCCGAGAATGAGGAGGTAGCTGACTTTGACTCCGGGGCTGCGGCTGTCGCTGTCACGGTGACGGTCTTGGTGGGGGTTGCTCCAGTGCTGGCAGAGCCTGAGCTACCGCCACACCCGCCACACACCAGTGCTAATAGAACCGCTGGGACGACAAACCATGCACGTCTAACCACGACGACTCCTTTAACTGAACTCAGATTATTGAGGACTGAAGGCTAACAGGGCCAGTCCGGGACATTTGCGCACAAACCCGAATCCGGGCCATGGTGAGAGCGGAGAAGATGCTCAGGCTCCGGACCCTCCGAACGCCAAGAAATCGCGGCACATTGCTCTCAACCATGTATGTTTCGATTCCGCTGATGATTGATGACACAGCAAAGCCGTCTGGGATTACCGTGAGCCCGCTCACGGAGTCTGAGCAGGGTGCCCTGCGAGCTCTCTTCTTCAGACTGATGAATGAGGATCTCGCTGCCGTCGAATCCGAGCATGGGGCTAGATCTCCGGCTTATCAGCACAAAGTGGAGCGGCGCAACTCGGCTCGGCGCCTGCTTTCAAAGAGTCAGTCGCCGCATGGCCAAGGCAGTAATGATCCTCTCCCTGAGGAAGCCGACTCGAAGGCATCCGCCCTACTCCGTGGTGTGACCAGCGAAGCTGTCGCACTAACTATTTTGGTATCTGCAGCAGCGTGCCAGCCCTGGCTGAACCACATCGAAAGCCCAGCCCGAACAGTGCTAAACAGTCGACCCCGTATTGAGGTTTTGGCGTGGGCTCGAGACCAGATGGCAGCTCGGGGGATCCAGGATGCCCACCTCCGCGGTATTGATAAATTGCTTGAGCCTACTTTCGGCGAGCGTGCGCACGGTGTGTTTCTGGGCCTGAAGGGGACGTCGCGCGAGGATTTGTTGCCAGCGGCTCTGTTGGTGACGATGGGAATTGTGGTGACGGGTCTAACCGCCCCCGCGATCGGCCTAGTGGCAGGTTTGACCTTGAACGCTGAGTCTGTCCGCCAATCCGGGCTCGCAGCTGTCTCCGAGGGTTACCTTGCGGCAGACGGCTTGGGTATGGCAGGCGGTACCGCCCTTATAGCTTCGCTCCAAACACAGGGTGGCAGTGGATTGGGGACTGCGCTGTCCTCCGAGAAGCGGGGTAGTGAGAGCGTCTACTTGCAGGGCCAGCTGGCCCCACTCCGTGCGCTGATTGGCACCGGCCGAAACAGGTTGGCGGTGAGTCGCGCCATGTGGCTCAGCCCATGCGCCGCCCCGGCGTGTTCAATGGCGCGGCACACCAGCGCGATGGGCGGGCCTGCGTGCTGGTGCTCATGGTGCCAGGGACCGCGTGTGAGCATGCTGGAACGATAGGCCCCGCTATCCAGTAACTCGTAGGCGCTGGTGTGCCG
>JBAXCW010000104.1:0-4569 GCA_037141275.1 Actinomycetes bacterium | reverse complement strand
CTTCTAACCCCGTGGGGTAGCTCAGCCAGAGTGCGGCCAGCCGACGCCCAGGGGCAGCAGCCAGCGGACGGCCTGAATCGCAATCACCGCCACAGTCAAAGACACGGCGCCAACCCGAACACGGCGGTCAGCACTCAACGCTGCGAAGGGAAGCGACCAGATCACATACCAAGGGTGCAGTTGGGTCGAGAGCGCTAGGGACACCATGATCGCCACGCCCGCCGCCCCAATCCATCCGTCCTTCGACCTTGTCGCAACCCGGACTGCCTGAACGATCACAGCGAGAACCACTGCGAACAGCAAAGCTCTGGCGACCGGTCCTACCTGCCCAAGCCCAAGGTAGCCGGCAAGCACCCCCGGAATCGACTTCAGCTCACCGATGTGCTGTCCGGTCCCGTTAGCAATCGTTGCCGGTGCCTTCATCCAATCGAAGCCATAGACCAGTGTCGCGACGAGGCCAACTGCGGCCGTTACGGCAGCAAACCCGATGGCAGCCTCCTTGGCGCCGTTCTCAGCCCTTTTGCGGGCTCCAACCAGCAGGAATGGAAGAACTAGCCCTGCGGAGCCTTTGATGGCCACAGCGGCCCCCAGAACGGCCCCAGCGGACCGTGGCTTAGCCTGGATGACCAGTCTGACGGCGGCTAGTACCACCGCAAGCATGAGGAGATCGTTATGGCCACCGCCCAAGGCATAGACCAGCAGCAGTGGGTTCAGGGCAACGAACGCCATCGCTTGCGCTGCCGGACGGCCAAGATCACGGGCAATGCTCCAAGTCAGCCACGCGCAGGCACCAGCAGAGAGGAAGCCCACGAGCTTCAGGATCCACATCCCTGCGGGCAGACCAACGACCGTCAGGCCTGCCGTGAACATCGTGAAAATTGGTCCGTAGACGGATGGCGTGTCGCACCAGATCAGCCCGGTCCAACCGAACGCTGGATCCTGCGGCCTAACAACTGGACCGTGCAGATATGGGTTGACGCCAAAGAGCACTTGGAGCCTCCCCGCGGACAGGTAGGTGAAGATGTCCGTTGAGAACAGTGGTGGCGCGATCAACAGGAGGAAGTAGATGCCTCCGATTGCCCAGGCCAGTGCCCGGAGGGGAATCGAGTCAGCGTCTCGGACTACGGCCATCCAAGCAAGGGCAAGTAGGCCGAGTCCAAGCACGACCACGGCCTTGCCAACTGACATCCCCGCATCAACCGTCGCCTGACCAAGATTCTCCGCAGTCGACTTGAGTGGGCTAAACACCCCGAGGATCCAGTTAGGAAGGGTTGATCCCGGAGCCCCGATTGGGACGATGAACCTGGTCATCGGGGAAGTGACGACCAGCAGACCAATCAGCCCGGCAATGGTGGCTAGCCCTTCCTTCGCTCCGAAGCCAAGACCTGCCAAGCGGAGGGGGGCTGATCCCCCGGGGGTCGCTGCGGCAAGTTCTGGCGACCTGCGCGAAAACGCTGTGCGCAGCTCCATCAGATGCCGTCCTCAACTTCCGTCACGGAAACGACGGCCATCGCGGACATACCCTCTCCACGCCCAACGAATCCAAGACCCTCGCCACGAGTGGCCTTGACGCTGACACGGTCAACGGGAATGCCAAGCGCTCCAGCCAGTGTCGTGCGCATCTGGTCACGGTGCCCAATCAGCTTTGGTGTCTCGAGGTTCACAGTGGCATCAACGTTCCACGGTCTAAAGCCGGCCTGGAGAACATGATCCACCGCTTTGCGCAGGAGCTCAACGGAGTCAGCCCCAGCGTGCTGCTCGTCCGTGTCGGGGAACAGCTCGCCAATATCCCCTAAGGCTGCGGCCCCAAGCAGAGCATCGGTAATCGCGTGGCAGAGCACATCCGCGTCCGAGTGCCCGACGGGGCCAAACTCGCTGTCGATCGTGACACCGCCAACAACCATGGGCCGCCCTGGGGCAAGGGGGTGCACGTCATAGCCGATCCCGAAGCGAGGAGGAGTCATCGTGGAGCACCTGCTTTGGCGCGTCGGCCGAGGATCAACTCGGCAAGGTCAAGATCATTTTGCGTTGTCACTTTGAAGTTCTCCGATGGTGAATCGACAAGCTGTACCGCGAGCCCGAGGGCCTCGGCCAAGGCAGCATCATCCGTGGCCGCCGCAAGGACATCTTCCCCTTGATCCAGCGCCTGAGCGAGTGCCCTATTCGTGAAAGCCTGCGGTGTTTGCACAGCCCTCAAGGTACCCCGATCCAGCGTGGATAAGACGTTTCCATCCTCGTTAGCAACCTTAATAGTATCGGTGACTTGTGTTGCGGCGATGGCCGCCTCACAGCCAGCGCCTGGAGCGACGGCTGCCATAAGGCGCTCGATCAGCTCTCTTTCAACGAATGGCCGGGCAGCATCGTGAACAAGTACGACCTGCGAATCATCCAAGTCCCCAGCTGCCGATAGGGCTGCACGCACGGACAGGGAACGGTCAGACCCTCCCTCGCAGACCACACAACCCTCAAGCGCTTCGACGTCCCCGTCAGTCGAGGCCGTCCAGCCAGGGGGCACAGCAACAACAATGCGATCTATTCCGTCAACCGCCCTGAAGGCGTCAATACTCCAAGCGACCAGCGGCCGCCCCGCACACGGAATGAACGCCTTGGGAACACTGCCCCCAAGACGCTCGCCGCTTCCGGCCGCAACGATCAGCGCGACCGCCACCGTTTACAAATCCCTTGATCTGACCGTCAGCCAGCTGCGGCTGCGGTCTTGTGCCCGTTGGACTTGGCAAGAAGGTTGTCCAGATGCTCCTCGGCCTCCTCGTCCTCCATGCTGAGGGCGTACTGAAGCTCTGACGCAAGATTGGTCTTCGCCTTGGTGAACATCTGCTTCTCACCGGTCGAAAGTCCCTTATCCGTCTCACGAACCGCAAGGTTGCGGACAACCTCGGCGATCTCGAAAACATCACCGGTCTTGAGCTTGTCGCGGTTGTGCTTAAAGCGACGGTTCCAGTTCTTTGGCATTTCGGAGCACTCCGCGTTAATCAAACGGAGCAGCTTCTTCAAGGTCTTGTCATCCATGACTGGACGAAGACCGTTCTCCGCCGCGTTATCGCTCGGAAGCAGAATCGTCATGTCGTTGTGGTGGATTCGGATGGTCAGGTATTCACGCTTCTGACCAACAACCTCCATCTTCTCCTTACGAACAACCTCGCCGGCACCGTGATGTGGTGACACGACTGAGTCTCCGACTTTGAAGTCAATTGCCTCAACCTTGATTTCAATTTCAAGGTCTTCAATGCTTAGTTCTTCTTCGCTGCTTGGAATGGTGTCCTCCTCTTTCGGCAGGCGCCCGGATGGGCATGCCTTGTCAGATCTGCAGGTAACGGTCCACGAGGTTGATTTCTTGAAGCCGGCGCAGACCCTCGCGGATGTCCTTAGCGCGCAGCTCTCCTACTCCTTCGATTGACTCCAGCTCACCCTCGGCTGAACCCAGCAGATCCTCGAGGCCACCAAAGACCTCGACGATCCGCTGGACCACCAGCTTGGGAAGGCGTGGGATCCGACCGAGAACGCGGTAGCCCCGAGGAGCGACAGCGTGATCGATCGTGTTGACCTTGCGGTCATGGCCGAGCAACTCTGCGAGCCGCCCGAAGTCAAGAAGATCCTGGTGTGAGAGGCGTGCGAGCTGCTCCATGACGCCGGCGAGCCCATCGGGGCCCATCTCACGAACGTAGTCATCGACTAGGGCTGCCTTGTCGGCAGCAACTCCGGTGAGGACCTCATCAAGCTGCATCTCGATTAGCCGGCCTTCAGTCCCCAGCTCAACAATGTGGCGCTCGATCTCAGCACCCATGCGCGTAACCATCTCGCTGCGCTGCAGCACGGTCAGAACATCGTGAAGGGTCGCGCTGCCCTCGAACTCAAGCGCGGTTAGGCGAGTTGAGACCTGATCCAAGCGGCTGCGGTACTTGTCGAGCGTGGCTAGGGCCTGGTTGGCCTTGGCGAGAACCTGTGGAATGTCCTCAAGGATGTACTTGGACCCATCGGCGTAGAGGGAGACAACCTCCCGGCGCTGAGAGACGGCGATGACGAGAGCATCGGCCTGCTTGGAGAGACGCTCTGCAGTCCTGTGACGCGTGCCCGTCTCGCTCGACATGATCGTGGGATCAGGGGTCATCTGGACGTTGGCCCAGATAATCCGCGTCGCGCTCGGGTTAAGCAGAATCGCACCGTCCATTTTCGCCACTTGGTAGAGAAAGGCCGGTGAGTAGTCGATGTCCAAGCGGATGCCACCCGAGATCATCTGGGCGAGTTCGTCTGGATCACCGATCACGATCAACGCGCCAGTTCGGGCATGAACGATGTTGTCAATGCCTTCTCTGAGAGCAGTGCCAGGGGCCACCATCTCGAGCGAACGGACCAGTCCAGGGTCTTGACGCGAGTCTAGTTCTACTGTCTGATCGTCGCCTGATCGTCCCTGAATCACAACACCATTCTAACGGGAGCGCAAATTTGGCGCGCCGACGCAGGGTTTGCTGTCTCCTAAGCGCAGAAGCCCAACACCCGAGCCGGTTCTCAGACGGCTTGGAGGCGATCTTCACCGCTGGTGATGACTGCAGC
>JBAXCW010000103.1:0-4571 GCA_037141275.1 Actinomycetes bacterium | reverse complement strand
CTCAAAGTCCGCGTAGATCACGGCGATGGGTAAGGAATCAGCGCCTCGTAGCCGGTCCTGGGGACCGGGCGGGTCAGCCGGGCGACTGCTGAGAGTCAGACCTGCTCCGCGAGGGAATCAAGCCCGTCGAAGAGGAGGTTTGCGCCGGGTAGTTCTCCCGGGCTTGCGGCCTGATAGCTCCAGGCAACCTTGACATCCGGCCCCACAACAACCAAGGCTCGCTCGGGGAAACCACCGGGGTGCTTAACACCAAAGGCCTCACAGGCTGCTCCCTTGGGCTCAAAGTCTGAAAGCTGGGCAATGCTCACGTTGAACTTCTCAATAAACGCGGTCTGGGCGTATGAGGAGTCGCAGGAAACACCGTAGATCGCCGCACCCCTGCTGTGAATGTCTGAGAGCACTTCCTCATAGATGTTGAACTGGTCTGTACAGACCGGGCTGAACGCGAACGGGTAAAACACCAGAATGGTCGTGTTACCGGCTAGGTCAGCCTCAGTGAATCTCTCACCGTCAGCCTTACCGAGGCTAAACGAGGGGATTTCAGAACCGGCTGAAAGGACCGTCATCGACGGAGTCCGAGCTTCTCAACCAAGCCTCGGTAACCATCGAGGTCATTACGCCTCAGATAGTCGAGGAAACGGCGGCGCTGACCAACAAGCTTGAGGAGTCCTCGCCGTGAGGCGTGGTCCTTCTTGTGATCACGGAGGTGCTCAGTTAGGTGATTGATGCGTTCCGTCAGCATCGCAACCTGGACCTTTGTGGCACCGACATCTTGAGGACCGCTGCCGAACTCGGCTGCGATCTCCATCTTGCGCTCTTTGGTGAGATTGCTCATCGGGTCGAACCGTAGCAGGACAGGCCTGTAGCTGGATCGGCGCGTTAGACCACGTGCGCTGCGGCGATCACCGCAGACTGCTGGCAGTCCTGTGCCATCTGCACCTTCAACGCTTCAATTCGATCGAACTTAGCCTCAGGCCGGAGGAAGGAAAGCAGCTCGACTGAGACTTCCTGACCGTAAAGATCACCGTCGAAATCAAGAATGAATACCTCGAGGAGTACTTCCTCTCCGTCATCAAATGTTGGCCTTACGCCTACGCTCGCGGCCGCAGGTTGTCCGTCAAGAAGTGCGGCATAGACGCCGAAAGCGGGGACGACACACTCCTCCGCAGGGACAATGTTGGCGGTTGGATAGCCGAGTGTTCTCCCTCTCTTTTCTCCGTGCACGACAACACCGCGCATCTCGAATGGGTGGCCAAGAAGCTTTCGCGCGTCGTCCATATTGCCCACCCTGATCAGATCCCGAATCGCCGAGGAGGAGATCAGTCCGGTGTCATGTTCAACAAGTTCAGCGACCGTTGTGCTGAACCGGGTGTCGGCCTGGAGCGTCTCGGCATTGCCTGCAGCGCGGTTTCCAAACCGGAAGTTCTGCCCAACTCTGACCTCAGTTGCTCCTAGTGCATCGACAAGCACTTTGGTTATGAACTCATCCGGGGTGAGCTCACTGAACTCCTGATCGAAGGTTGCAACTACCAACTCCTCTACTCCGAGTGCAGCGATCAGGTCTGCCTTCTGCTCAAGGGTTGTGAGTAGCTCGGGGGCCCCAGTGGGTCCAACGACAGCCCGAGGGTGAGGATCGAAAGTAAGCACGGTGTCCGCGTCCCCGATGACCTCTATGTGTCCGAGGTGGACTCCATCGAACTCGCCGATGGCAACCCGGCGAGGCCTCGGCTCAGCTGTGGCTGGAGTGGTGATCTTCATGTCGTGGGAAGCCTATTCACCCGACGAAGCCAGCGATAGACGAGAGCAGACCGGCCTCTTTAACTTCGCCGATAGCGACGAGTCCGTTTGGTCCCACAATCGCCACGGTCTCCCCTACCTCCCGGGAAGTTTCCATTGGCCTGCCGTGACCGATCAGCGATGCGGAGTTCTCATCAACCTTGTCAACGGGAAGGATCTGCGTCAGTGCGGCGAGCAGGTCCAATTCAACCCCGGCCTGACCTGGCACATCGAATGGCCCTATCTGGGTCCGCCTCAGAGACACGCAGTAGGCGTCGCCTAGATCCGCAATCAGGGAACGGATGTAGGTTCCTGATGAACACCGGATCAGGTAATCGCGTTCAGTCGGCCGCCGCTCCAACTCCTCAAATCGGCTGACCGTGATTGGTCTGGCCTCAAGTTGGACTTCCTCCCCTGCTCGGGCCAGTTCATAGGCGCGCCTTCCACCTACGCGAACTGCCGAGAAATCGGGTGGTGTCTGGAGCATGTCTCCTGTGGGCAGCTCAAGATCCCCTTCGGGAACCACGCCTGTTTCCATGATCGTGCCTTCAGTGTCTCCTGTGTTTGAGCGAGCGCCGAATTTGGCTGTGACGAGGTATTCCTTATCCAGTCCCATAAAGAACCGTTGGGTCCGTGTTGCCCTTCCGATCAAGATCAACAGCAGTCCTGTGGCAAATGGGTCAAGTGTTCCCGCGTGGCCGACTCGCACACCCCTCGGGAGTCCGTGCTTGATCCGGGCGACCACATCATGCGAAGTGACGCCCGCTGGTTTATCAACCAAGCGCACAGACGCGGTCATTGTCAGTCCGCTTCTGTTTGAAGGCGAATCTGGCTGCAGATCAACTGGACTAGATCGGAGTGCGAAAGCTCTGTGCTGAAACCTGCCGCGCCACGATGGCCGCCTCCCCCACCTGCGCGAGCGATTGCCGACACGTCAACTCGGTCGGTTGACGCTCTCAGTGAGACTCTCCTAGTGTCAGGCCTGCCCTTAGGTTCTCTCACAACAGCAGCTACATGAGTGCCCTCAATCGCTCGGAGGTGGTCAACCACTCCTTCAGACCAGCCGTCAATCGCGCCAGTTTCGTCAAAGTCAGCTCGACTTAGATAAGTCATCGTGAGCTGCCCCTCCTCGTGGCGCTCAATCTTTGCCAAGGCTCGACCGAGAAGTTGGGCGCGGGCCTGAGGAACTCCTTCGTAGATGCGTCGGAAGATGTCAGCTACTGGGACGCCGCGCTCGATCAGGTCGGCGGCCATGATGTGGGCCTCACTGAGCGTGTTGTCGTACATGAACCGCCCTGTGTCGGTCACTAAGCCCACATAGAGAGCTGTTGCTGTCAGCCGGTCGATCTCGGAGCCGAGTTCCTTCGCTAGACGCCAGATGATCTCGGCTGTGCACGAAGCCTGATCATCAACGTGGTTGAGGGCACCAAAGTTTGTGTTGTCGTGGTGGTGGTCAAGGTTTATGATTGCCGACGCGTCGCTGCCTCGCTCACGCGCGGGCGATCGCTCGAGATTGCCGCAGTCGAGCATCACGAGTGTTGTCTTGCTGAGGTCTTGCGGAATCTCACGGACTACGCGATCCCAAGGGACCATGAAGCGGTACTCCTCGGCGGGTTCGTCATCTGAAGGCACATGAATTGGAGCATCGATGCCCGCTGATTCGAGGACTCGATGGGCGGCAACCAGTGACCCAATTGCATCCCCATCGGGATGTTCGTGTGTCATCAGCAGCAAGGACTCAGCAGCCTTGAGTGATGAGGCCACCTCTGGCAGGCTCGCCCCGCTCATTGCTCTTCTTCCTCATGCTCGAGGATCTCTTCTACACGCCAGGCACGGTCGATTGACGTGTCGTAGTGGAACTCCAGCTCGGGCGTGTTCTTCATCCGAAGCTGTGTGGCAATTGCCTTCTGGAGGCGGCCGTGGCTTGTCTGAAGGGTGCTAAGCGACTGCTCCCGTTCCTCATCGTCGCCGAGAACGCTTACAAAGACGCGGGCATGACGGAGGTCGGCGCTTGTCTCCACTCCAGTTACGGTCACAAAGCCGAGGCGTGGATCCTGAATCTCCTTAGGGATTGAGTCACTTAGGACTTCCCTAATGGCCTCATCGACCCTTCTCATGCGTGAACCCGACACGGAATCAGAAAAGGTCAGAACGGCAGTGCTCAGGAGAGCTCCCGCTCCACCTGCTTGGTTTCGTATGCCTCAACCATGTCGCCTTCCTTGACATCGGCGTAATCCTTGAGGACGATGCCGCACTCGAAGTTCTCGAGAACTTCCTTGGCATCCTCGTTGAAGCGTCGAAGGCTTTCAATCCGGCCTTCATAGACAACCAAGCCGTCGCGAACCAGCCTTGCAGTTGCGCCGCGCTCGAGCTTCCCGGAGGTCACATAGGAACCGGCAATCGTGCCGATCTTGGAGGCCTTGAAAATCTGCCTAACCTCAGCGCTACCAACGGCACTCTCTACCTCATCAGGCACGAGCATCCCGCCCATTGCTGCCCTGAGGTCTTCGAGACCACGGTAAATGACCGAGTAGCTACGGATCTCGATACCTTCGCGGTCCGATACTGCGCGCGCATCGCCAACCGGCCGGACATTGAATCCGAGAACCACTGCCTTCGAGGCAGCAGCGAGCATCACGTCCGACTCATTGATTCCGCCTACAGCGCTGTGAATCACACGGACAGCAACCTCACTCTGCGGAAGCTTGGCGATCTCATCCTGAATGGCTTCGATCGAGCCAGCAACATCTGCTTTGAGAACAAGGTTGAGCTCCTGGATACCACTGGAAAAGATC
>JBAXCW010000102.1:0-4629 GCA_037141275.1 Actinomycetes bacterium | reverse complement strand
GGGATGCACGTGTGGGATGGCGAATGCCACGTTCACGCTGGGATCAAACCCTCAGACATTGATCAGGTACGTGGGGAGCACCCGGGGGCTGAGTTCCTTGTGCACCCCGAGTGCGGGTGCACCACCCAAGTTCTGGAGTATGTGGCTGCCGGGGACATCGAGTCAGAGGGAGTCAGCATCCTCTCCACAGGCGGAATGCTCGATTACGTCAAGGCAAACCCGGGAGGAACGAAGATCATCGCGACCGAGACCGGGATGCTTCACCCGCTCCAGATGGCAGACCCGACGGCCACCCTGATCCCTGCCAACAGGATGGCGGCTTGCAAGTACATGAAGATGATTACGCTGCCCAAGGTCCGAGATGCCCTGCTTGACGATCAGTTTGAGGTCAAGGTCACGGATTCGATCGCAGCGCTAGCCCGCGTTCCGATCGAGCGCATGGTCTCAGTCGGCTGAGCTGACTTACTCCGGGCGCGGCAGGTAGAGCGTTCAGCCAGCGACAGCGAAGTCAGAGGCGTCATGCGGGCCAACGCATGCAACCGATGGGGTGTCAGGGACACCCTTTGCGACGGCAACAACCTGCTCGTAGGTGACAGCGTCAAGTGTTGCGATTGAGACATCCGGGTCAACTGACTCGCCTCTAACGATCGACTGTCCGGCCGCGTGGCTGGCAACAGTCCCTGAACGTTCGAAGGCAAGGACGCGTGCGCCAGCGGTGTATGAGCGGGCGCGCTCGACCTCTTCCTCTGTTGGGCCGTCGTCCCGGAGCTCATTGACAATCTCGCGCATCCGGTTGTAGGCCTCGATGCACTTCTCTGAGTCAAGGCCAGCGGAGAGCTGGAGGCCGGGAATGTCTGCATGGCTGAATGAGAATGCTGAGACCGAGTAAGCAAGGCCCAGCTTCTCGCGAATCTCGCTGAACAGGCGTGATCCCATGGAGCCACCGAGGAGGGTTGAGTAGATGGCAGCTGCTGCCCGCTGGGATGGGTCGGTCACATCAACCTGGGGCCGGTAGATAAGGCGCAGATGCGACTGGTTAGTGTCGCGCGTCTCTACGAGCGTGTCGGAGTGATGTGCTGGGGCTGCCTCAGCTGCCTCGGCGCCGGGCAGGTCAGGGAAGCGTGAGAAGTACTCGTCTAGTTCGCTGTCCTCAGGCAGGTGTTCAAGGTTGCCAACAAGGAAGGCTCCGCCGGTTCGCCCGGACCAGCGGCGCTCGCGGAAGTCCATGATGCCTTCCTTTGTAAACGTGTTGCGGAGGTGCTCTGCGGGGCCAAGAACTGTCCGACCCAACGGGTGGTCGCCATAGGTAGCGGCGTCGATCAGGTTGTCGGAGACCGATGAGGGCTCATCGTCGTAGCGGTTGATCTCCTGGATTACAACTCCACGCTCGCGGTCCAGTTCCTCCTCGTCGAGGGCTGGCCGACCAACAAAGTCTGTGAGTAGGTCAATTGCCTCGCCGGCCTTCTCGGCGCGGGCGGTGATGTGAAAGGCGACAAGGTCATGTGATGTGTAGGCGTTGAGCACTGCGCCAAGACGCTCGGCGGTCTCGTTGACCTCAGTGTGAGTGGGGTACTTTTGGCCACCCTTGAATACGAGGTGCTCAAGGAAGTGGGCCATCCCGTTCTCTTCTGGACGCTCGGTGCGAGCGCCGGCGTCAAATGCGGTGAGAATCGTGAGGGCGCGAGTCCCCGGCAATTCAATCTTGTGGATAGGGAGGCCGTTGGAGGCTGTGGATGTGGTGACTTTGGGCATGGGGACCATCCTAGGGGGATGACACCCCGTTGGCGGGCTGCGTTTGGGAACTGGGGTGGGTGAATCCGTGCAACGGGTCACTCGTGGGAAGGAGAACGGCCGGTTGGCGCTAACTTCGAAGGGGGTATGGAAGAACGCGAAACCGAGACCTCAGGCCTCTCCGGCGGCCGACGAAGTCATGACGTCGGGGCACAGCCCCCGGGGGCAACCCCCGAGCAGGCAGCGCCTGCGCCACGGCCACCGGCCTCCCAGCCTGTTGTTGAATTCCGCGGAGTCCACCTTTCCTATCCCGGTGGCACCACCGCGTTGGATGGGGCAACCTTCGCAGTAGAACGCGGTGAGTTCGTATTCCTCGTTGGGCAGACTGGGTCGGGAAAGAGCACGGTCATGCGGTTGCTGACCAAGGAGATCGACGCCACATCAGGCACCGTGAGGGTAGCCGGGCGCGACCTCGGTGCGATCGATCGGAAGAAGGTCCCCTTCTACAGGCGCAATGTTGGCGTTGTCTTCCAGGACTTCAAGCTCCTTCCCAACAGAACGGTGTATGACAATGTTGCCTACGCCCTGCTCGTGACTGGGCATAGTCGCAAGGAGATCCGGCGCAGGGTTCCAGACATTCTCCGCCTCACCGGTCTAGCCACCAAGCTGCACTCGTACCCGGACCAGCTCTCAGGGGGAGAGCAGCAACGCGTGTCTATTGCCCGCGCGTTTGTCAACCACCCACCACTTCTCCTCGCAGATGAGCCAACAGGGAACCTCGACCCTGAAACGAGCATCGGGATTATGCAACTGCTCTACAGGATCAACCGCACGGGTTCCACGGTCTTGGTTGCAACTCACGATCACTCAATGGTTGACCGGATGCGCCGCAGGGTTATCGAGCTAGAGAACGGACTGATTGTGCGTGATGAGGCGACTGGCCTATATGCGAGAGATGAGAACACCAGGGAGTTCGCTGCTCGTATGCGCGGCGATGATCTAGAGGGAGGGAAGCTGTAATGGACAGCTTCAAGTTCTTCCTTAGCGAGGCGTTCAGAACCCTGCGACGGAACGCGATGCCTTCATTTGCGGCCATGGTTGCCGTGCTTGTGACCATGCTCGTACTGGGCGTGTTCATCCCCATTGTTCAGGCAGCAAACGGAGCGGCCAACAGTGTCCGTGGGCGAGTGCTCGTGGATGTCTACATGACCACAGGTGCTACGTCCCGTGATGTCCAGAGGGTTCGTATCAAGCTTGATGGAGTTTCTGGGGTGGGGAAGATCGAGTACGTCAACAAGGACAAGGCTTATGCGGTTGAGAGCAAGCGTGACCCTGAGGCCTACGCCCTGCTTGGCAGTAACCCGCTACCAGACACATTCCGCGTGACCCCGAAGAATGCGGACGACGTGACCAAGCTTAAGAACGCTCTACTCCAGGTCAAGGCGACCGATCCCGGGATAGACAGCGTGCGTGACCGTCGTGACGACACGACGAAGATTCTTCAAGCAACGAGATTTGTGAAGTTCACTGTCGGCGTGTTGGCGGCCCTTCTTGTGGCGGCTTCGATCCTGCTGGTTGCCAACACGATCCGACTTTCACTCTTCTCGAGAAGGCGCGAGGTAGAGGTGATGAAGCTGGTCGGGGCGACAGACCCATTCATCCGCTGGCCGTTCGTCTTCGAGGCCCTAATCGTCGGCCTAGCGGGCTCTCTAGGGGCCGTGGCCATCCTCGGTTTCGCCAAAGTTGCACTGCTCGACCCGCTTGCGAATGACTTTGCTTTGATTGCTGCGCCGCGGACAATTTCGTACCCATTACTCGTACTTGTCCTGTTGGCATCTGGCGCGGCCGTGTCCGCGGCTGGCTCGGTTGTCTCGCTGCGGCGCTACCTTCGCGTCTGACACAGCGTCCGCGCCGATAACCTCAGTCCCTGATGCGTACTTTCGCGAGACTTGCTGCTCTGACGTTTGCCCTATTCCTTGTATTGGTGGCGGGCATTCGGCTGGGCGCAAACCCTCTCTCACTGCCGCAGCCGCTGCGGGCTTTTGCTGGTTCGACAGACCAGACGGCCTTCAATGAGGCAGGGAAGCTTGTGCGCGATGACTATTACCGGCCGATAACCAACGCCCAGATTCAAGATCAGGGCATCCAGGGCATCGTGGGTAGCCTCCATGACCGTTTCTCGGCGTACCTTGACCCGAGCGCCTATAAGGTTTTTCAGCACTCTGAGAACCCTCATTTCTCGGGTATCGGCCTCAATGTCGCCCTGTCCCCCAAGGGGCTAGTGATCACAGCGGTGTTCCCGGGGACGCCGGCTCAAAAGGCGGGACTTCAGGTCGGCGAGCTGGTGGTCAGCGTCAACGGCAAGCCCCTCGCGGGCAAGCCGGTCGACTCTTCGGTTGGCCTTGTGACCGGACCGCCAGGCTCGCCAGTAACGATCGGCGTTGTGTCGAAGGCGGGGTCTCCTCGGACGCTCCATCTCAAACGAGCGACGATCCATGTTCCTTCCGTCAGGTCAGAGATGATCATTGCCAGCAATGGCAAGAAGGTTGGGGTCGTAGCCCTAAGCGGCTTCGTTCAGGGAGCTGGGGCCCAAGTTTCAAGCGCAACACGCCGGCTCTTGAAGTTGGGAGCGACCGGAATAGTCCTCGACCTCCGTGGTAACGGCGGCGGGCTTCTTGATGAGGGAGTCGCGGTTGGGAGCGTGTTCATTCAAAAGGGAACGATCGTCTCGACAAAGGGCAGGCATAGGCCCGAACAGGTTTACTCAGCCTCGGGCAATGCGATTTCCGAGACCGTTCCCGTGGTCGTCTTGGTAGATAGAGGAACTGCCAGCGCTTCCGAGATCGTCGCCGGGGCAATTCAGGACAGCCACCGTGGCATCGTCGTCGGGACACGGAC
>JBAXCW010000101.1:0-4764 GCA_037141275.1 Actinomycetes bacterium | reverse complement strand
ATGGGCGGTGGCGACGCCTACTCCGACAAGAACACGGACTGGTGGGCTTGGACTCACGACGCTGCAAACATTGCCGCTCACCGAGTCAGCGGTGACCAACCAGAGAACGGTCCTGGTGGTTGGAAGACAAGCTTTGCGGCTGACATTGCGAACGCTAAGTCAATTGGCATGAAGTCGTGGCGGATGGGGATCGAGTGGAGCCGGATCTTCCCCAAGACCACCAGCAGCGTGAAGATCGGTAGCACCGTGAGCACCAGCAACCTCAAAGCCCTAGACAAGCTGGCAAGCAAGAGTGCGGTTGCTAAGTACAGAGCCATCCTCACAGCAGCGCGCACGGCTGGCCTCAATCCCTTCGTCACCCTCAATCACTTCACACTGCCGCTCTGGGCACACGATCCAATCCACGCGCGCGACACTCTCGCAACTCGCTCGCCCGACGATCCGGTACCAGCAAGCCTGACCAAGGCCGGATGGCTCGCTACGAGCACGGTTACTGAGTTCAGGAAGTACGCCGCCTACATGGCTTGGAAGTTCGGTGACCTAGTCGACTGGTGGTCGCCGATCAATGAGCCAATGGTCCTCGCTGTCAACGGTTATGCAAATGTCCCCGGCGCACTGTCGGGGAACTTCCCCCCCGGCGCCTACTGCTATCGCTGCGCAGTGAAGGTCAGTGAAAACCTTGCGGCGGCTAACGCCGCTGCCTACGACGAGGTTCACCTGCGGGACATCAAGGACGCTGACAAGGACGGGCAGAAGAGCAAGGTCGGTTTGGTACAGAACATGATCCACTTCGTGCCGTCCAATCCGAACAATGCTGTGGATGTGGCCGCTGTCGTCCACGCGGACAAACTCTTCAACCGCCTTGCGCTGGACGCGATGATCAATGGCACCGTGGACCACAATGCGAACGGCCAGATCGACGCAGGCGAGACGGATCCAATGCTCGCTAATAAGGCTGACTTCCTTGGGGTCAACTACTACTTCCGCGGACGTGTCACTGGCACTGGGTTCCCGCTCAGCCGGGCAATCCCAATCCTTGACTTTGCCCCGCGCACCGCATACGCATGGGCGCTGAACCCAACCGGAGAACCCTGCCCAACGCTCTGCTCGGACTTTGGCAGTGAGATCGACACCGACGGTTTTGGCGCAGTGCTGCGAGAAGCGGCCACCTACGGCAAGCCGCTGTTGATCACCGAGAACGGAATGGCCGACTCAAGCGATGCCAATCGGCCCGGTTATCTGGTCTCACATCTGGCCCAAGTCCAGCAGGTGGCAACCGAGCGGCCCAACGGCGTATCAGTCCTCGGCTACTACGAATGGTCTCTGACAGATAACTACGAGTGGTCGGCTGGCTTCCTGCCCAAGTTCGGCCTCTACTCGTTCAACTCTTCAACGCTTGCCCGCACAGCTCGCGGCAGCGCAGCCGTCTTTGGATCGATCGCCAAGGCCAACGCAATCAGCGGCCCGCTGCTCGACCAGTACGTGAACACCAGCCCATCTAGCTGAGCGTCGGCGTTCAGGCAGCCGGGACTGCGGCCGGCTGAACACTGTGGCTGAAGCTGAGCGTGCCGTCCTCTAACTGGTGTGTTCTCAGATTCTTGCGGTCGCGGCGAAGGTTTAAGTCCAAGTCCCACGGTTCCATGTCGGCTGACTTGGGGAAAAGGTGCTTGCCGCGCTCCACATAGTTGGACGTGTAGTCACCAAAGGAGCGGGTATCGAGGGAAGCGTCGCTGTTGACGGGCACGCAGGTGTCATAGCCACCTTGGTCCATGTGCTCGAGGATGCGCTGGAAGTGCTCCCCCACAACCTCGACGCGGAGAGTCCAAGCTACGTGCGGGTAAGGGAATGAGCAGATCAGGTTTGGCAGGTCGGTCATCATCATCCCGCGGTAGGTCACGGATGCAGGCAACTCTCGCTTGACTCCGTCCACTGAGAACTCAATGCCTCCAAGGGCGAGCAGCTCCAGCCCTGTTGCGGTGACAACGATGTCGGCTGCCAGCTCCTCGCCTGACTCGAGCAGAACCCCGCTCTGTGTGAAGGTCTTGATCTGGTCGGTGACGACTGACGCATCCCCCTTGCGGATCGCGCGGAACATGTCGCCGCCGGGCACAACGCAAAGCCTCTGATCCCAAGGGTTGTAGTTCGGTGTGAAGTGCTTGTCGACGTCGTAGCCCTCTGGGAGCTGTTTGCTGACCGTTTTGATCAGCCAGTTGCGGACCATGTTCGGGCGCTTCTTGCAGAGGTTCCAGACCATCTGCTGCGTGAAGATGCTCTTACGGCGCGCAAACGCGTAGGTCCTGTCGGGTGAGAGGTACTTGGCCAGGAACTGCACGAGGGGATCCTTCAGCGGAGTAGGAACAATGTAGGTAGGTGAGCGCTGCAACATGGTCACATGGGCGGCGTCGCCAGCCATCGACGGCAGCAGCGTTACCGCAGTCGCACCGCTGCCAATTACTACTACCCGCTTGCCGGAGTAGTCAAGGTCCTCAGGCCACTGCTGTGGGTGAACCACAGTCCCAGCAAAGTCGCCGAGGCCGGCAAAGTCAGGCGTGTGACCATGGTCGTAACGGAAGTACCCAGTCGCGCTGAAAATCCAACGGGCAGTAACGGCGATTGTCTCGCCGGTGTCGGCCTTGGTGGCCGTGACAGTCCACATGGCGTCCTCAGTGGACCAATCAGCCTGCGTGACGCTGTGGCCGAAGCGGATCTTGGCGTCAACACCAAACTCTGCTGCCGTTTCACCCAAGTAGTTGCGAATCGCCTCGCCCTCAGCGATGGCTTCCGCGTCACGCCAAGGCTTGAAGGAGTAACCGAATGTGTACATGTCCACGTCGGAACGGATCCCCGGGTAGCGGAAGAGATCCCAGGTGCCTCCTAAGCGCTCGCGCGACTCAAGGACTGCATAGCTCTTGTCGGGCATCGTGCGCTCAAGTTGACTGGCCACGCCGATACCGGTAATTCCGGCGCCGATGATCAGTACGTCAAAGTCGGGTGTCACAGGCATCGGGACATTGTGACTAGTTCGGGACGGGATGTCGCGCGGTCGAGAAGCTGAGCAGGCCATCCTCAATGTCAACATCACGGAGCATCTTGCGATCTTTCCGGTAGTTCATGCTCAATTCCCACGGCTCACGTTCCCCTTCTCGCGGGAAGAGGTGAAGCGAGCGCTGCACATAGCCAGCTTGGAAGTCCAACAGGGGCCGCGTCTTCATCCCCGGGTCGTCGTTGACCGGCACACACTCATCAAACCCATTGCTGTCCATGTGAGCGAGCACTCGACAGAGGTAGTCGCAGACGAGGTCGACCTTTAGCGTCCAGGACGAGTTCGTGTAGCCGATCGCATAGGTGAAGTTCGGCACGGTCGTGAGCATCATTCCGCGGTAGGCAATGGTCTTGGAGATGTCGAGTGGTTCGCCATCAATTGTGGTCTCAATCCCTCCGAACGCCTGCAGGTCCAACCCGGTTGCCGTGACCACCATGTCTGCCTCAAGCTGGGTGCCTGATTCCAACAGCAACCCCATCCGGGTGAAGGACTTGATGTGGTCGGTAACGACAGACGCTGACCCATCGCTGATCGCCTTGAACAGGTCCCCATCAGGCACAGCACAGAGCCGCTGGTCCCATGGGTTGTAGGTCGGCGTGAAGTGGGTTGCCACGTCATATCCCTCTGGGAGATGTCGGTTGAGCAGTTTGATCAGCAGCCACTTCATCTGCCGGGGGTAGCGCTGGCTCAAACTCCACTGGAGCCGTTGGAACCTGATGTTCTTGCCGCGAGTGAGCGAATAGGCGCGCTCTGGTGAGAGGTGGCGTTTGAAGAAGTTGGCGACGGGGTCCTGCTCAGGAACGGCGACCACATATGTCGGTGAGCGTTGGAGCATGGTCACGTGGGCTGCATCTGCGGCCATCGCTGGGACCAGTGTCACCGCGGTAGCGCCACTGCCAATCACCACAACTCGCTTGCCCGTGTAATCCAGGCTCTGAGGCCAATGCTGTGGATGGACCACCTGTCCGTCAAAGTCTGCGATGCCTTCGAAGTCAGGCGTGTGGCCTTGGTCATATCTGTAGTAGCCAGTGGCGCAGAACAGCCAGCGCGCGGTCAGAACAACCTTCTCCCCGGTCGCGATGACTTCCGATTCAAGAGTCCAAAGGGCATCCGCGCTTGACCAGGCCGCCCGAACAGTCTTGTGTCCGAAACGGGTATGGCGGTCCACTCCGTACTCTGCCGCAGCCTCACAAAGGTAGGTGCGGATTGCCTCCCCGGAGGCGATGGATTCCTTGTCAGTCCAAGGCTTAAACGCAAACCCGAATGTGTGCAGGTCGGAATCCGAGCGGATCCCTGGATAGCGGAAGAGGTCCCATGTGCCACCAATCTGGTCCCGCGCTTCAAGGACTGCATAACTCTTGCCCGGCAGGGCGCGTTCCAAGTGACAACCCATCCCAATGCCGGAGACACCAGCACCAACAATCAGCACATCGAAGTCCGGGGCGGTTTTCATCAATACCCACGATGGCACAGCCGCCCAATTGCGGCTGGCCGACAGCTTGGGTGCTGCCTCAGATTGTTGCTGGAACGCTGCCGCGAATCAGATCAGCGGCCTTCTCGCCAATCATGATCGTTGGGGCGTTGGTGTTGCCCCCAGAGATGATCGGCATCACTGAGGCATCCGCGACACGGAGACCTTCAACACCGCGGACCCGCAGCTCAGGGTCGACAACCGCTAGGTCGTCTGAGCCCATGCGGCATGTGCCTACTGGGTGGTAGAG
>JBAXCW010000100.1:0-4846 GCA_037141275.1 Actinomycetes bacterium | reverse complement strand
CACCAGAGTTTGCCGCAGCACTGGCAACCGCACTCGGTCTCACGGCCGATCAAGTCAACGCAGCGTTTGCGTCGATCCCGAGGCCAGCTGCTGGGACTAGGCCTGCCCGCGGAACGCTCGTGACGGCGCTCGCCAGCGCCTTGGGTATTGATGTGGCAACACTGAAGACCGCTATGCACTCCGTTAGGGCAGAACGACGTGCGGCAGCTGCACCGAGCCTCAGCGCAAAGCAGAAGGCAGCAGTTCGGAAGGCAGTGGCAAGGCACACGGCGGCTACGAAGGCAGCAGCCAAGCGGTAACAGTCGTCTAGGCTGAGTCGTACTAGGGGCGTGCCGCAAGGCGCGCCCCTCTCTTTTGGCACGACCGGCGAGCCGTCAGCCCAAGCTTGCGCATAGGCTCATCACATGCACGGACCGGGTCACTCGCACGCACCAATGGACAAAGATGTTCTGCGCTCCCGCGAAGGGGTCCGGGCCGTTGTTCAATCGCTTGCCGTCCTACTACTCACTGCCGGCGCCCAAGGCGTCGTGTTCTTCTGGTCGGGGAGCATCGCTCTCCTCGCTGACTTGATCCACAACGTGGGGGACGCCCTGACAGCAGTGCCTGTGGGTGTCGCCTTCCTGCTCCATTCCAAACGGGCGGAGAAGTGGGCTGGGATGGCGGTTGTGGCGGCGATCCTAGTCAGCGGCTTAATTGCAGGCTACGAGGCGATCAGCCGGTTCATTAGCCCCCAAACGGTTACTCACCTTCCTGCGGTCGCCATTGCTGGGGTACTCGGCTACGTCGGTAACAGGTGGGTCTCGCTCATTCGCCTGCGGGCAGGCGAGAAGATCAACAGCGCAGCTCTGATTGCTGACGGCGAGCACGCACGTGCGGATGCGATTGTGTCCCTTGGAGTTGTCGCAACTGCGGGAGTTGTGGCCGTGGGGCTCCCAGTTGCAGACCCGATCATCGGTTTGCTAATCACCGTGGGCATCCTCCGCATCACCTGGCAGTCATGGGCTGTTGTCCGCGCTGATATTGATTCGGATGGAGCAGCTGGCGCCGCAGGGCATGACCATGAGCACCATCACGATCACGATCACGCAGCGGAACACGACCACGCGCACTGATCAGAGGCGGGGCGTCAGCCGCGGGTGAGGCCCTTGGTCAGCAGGTAGGCACCGAAGACGAGCATCACGACCTGAACGATCTGATGTTTGTAGGTCGTTGTGAAGTGGTTGATTGAGCCGAGGATTCTCTCTGCGGGACCCGGGACTAGGACGGTCAGGAGCAGAGGAAGCCACGCTGTGACCGTTGCGATCACGACCAAGATCAGCCCGACCACCAGCTCTGTGGACTGCGGCTGCTTGGAGATCGCGATCTCCTTCAACGCCGGTGCGAACAGGGCGAGTGTCGTGAAGTTGGTGAGGGTCATCACTACGCCGAGCGCTGCGTACTTGGGAACCGCGATGCCCGTTGACTTACCGGCTTCGTCAGCGGAGTCCTGCTCTGTGTCCTTGGCAGGGGAGTAGTGCTCCCTTATGGCAAGGAGGAGAAGGACGATGCCTAACGTGACGTCCACGACGACAGAGGCAGAGTTCACTTTGCCCGTCTTGTGGCGATCGGCAGCATGGGCCATGTACGCCGTGCCGAATACGCCGAGCAGACACATCAAGCTCACATTGACCACTGTGAAGACCGTCTGGCGAGCCTTTCCATGCGGTCCGCCGAGGATCAGGACTGACAGCGTCATGATCGTCGGGCTGATTGCTGCACCGGCCGCGAGCGGGAGTACGTGAGTGAGCAGGCTTCCCATCGGTTGATTCAAGGGTACCCTCCAGACAAGGGAAACGTTCACATGAATAGCGGAGGGTGAGATGTCTGTAATCAAGCTTCAGAACTTCATCGGCGGCAAGTTTGTTGCCCCAAGTGGCAGTGAGACCCACGAGGTGCGCAATGCCGCCACCGGTGAAGTGATCGCCGAGATGCCCTGTTCCAACCAAGCTGACCTTGATGCTGCTGTGGCAGCCGCAACGAAGGCGTTTGCTGAGTGGAGTCAGGCGACCCCGTCGGAGCGCTCCCTTGCGCTCTATCGGATTGCGGACGAACTCGAGCAGCGCGGCGAAGAGCTCGCGCGCATCGAGTCCGAAAACACAGGCAAGCCACTCCAGCTGACCATCGAGGAGGAGATCCCGCCGGCAGCTGACCAGATCCGCTTCTTCGCAGGCGCCGCACGCAACCTTGAAGGCAGGTCTGCTGGCGAGTACATGGCCGGGCACACATCATTCGTTCGCCGTGAGCCTGTTGGCGTCGTCGGGCAGATCACCCCTTGGAACTACCCGTTCATGATGGCCGTGTGGAAGTTCGCGCCGGCTATCGCTGCTGGGTGCACCTGTGTGCTGAAGCCATCTGAGAACACACCAAACTCCACGCTCTGGCTTGCTGAAATGATGCAGAAGCACCTCCCCGAAGGTGTCTTCAATGTGGTTCTAGGCAAGGGTGACGTCGGCGAAGGCCTTGTCCGCCATCCCGGTCTTGCGATGGTGTCGCTGACCGGGTCAGTCAGGGCAGGCAAGGCTGTCGCAGCCGCGGCCTCCGACACGCTCAAGCGTGTCCACTTGGAACTGGGAGGCAAGGCGCCAGTTGTCGTCTTTGACGATGCGGATGTGGCTGAAGCCGCAGAGATGATTGCTGGTACTGGTTACTTCAATGCTGGACAGGACTGCACGGCCGCAACGCGTGTTCTTGCCGGACCGGGCATCTACGGTGATTTCGTTGATGCACTGACAGAGCAAGCCAAGGGCACCGTGTTCGGCGACCCCCTCAACGCGGACACATACATGGGTCCCGTAATTAGTCAGACGCAGCTTGACCGAGTTCAGGGATTCATTGAACGGTCACCCGGGCATGCCACGGTCAACGCCGGAGGTTCTGCCCCAGTCGGCCCCGGGTACTTCTTTGAGCCCACGGTTGTTTCAGGTCTCAAACAGGACGATGAGATGGTCCAGAACGAGATCTTCGGACCTGTGATCACCGTCCAACAGTTCTCTGACGAGGCTGAGGCGCTCGCCTGGGCCAACGGCGTCGACTATGGCCTTGCCTCAAGTGTCTGGACTAAGGACCACGGGCGGGCAATGCGGATGGCCAAGGCCCTTGACTTTGGCTGTGTGTGGATTAACACCCACATCCCAATCGTGGCTGAGATGCCGCACGGTGGCTTCAAGCAATCCGGCTATGGCAAGGACTTGTCCATGTACGGATTTGACGACTACACGCGCGTAAAACACGTAATGAGCAACATCGAAGCTTGAATGCGGAGGAAGAAGTGCCTGTTTTGCAGGCGTAACGTCCTTAACATTCTTTTCACCACTGCGTCACCGGTCTTTCACGGGATGCCAGTCAGGTAGGCGTAGTTTTCGGCTCCGTGAACCACGCAGCCGCCACAACCCCGACTCTCCAAGACGAAACCCTCTCGCTCGGGCCGCTTGAACTCAGGCTCGGGGACCGTGAGGCCCTCGTCTCTGGCGTCCGTGCGTCACTGACCGTTAGGGAGTTCGAAGTATTGGAGGCGCTGACTGAGCGTCCAGACCGTGTGATCACACGCGAGGATGTCTATGGGCGAGTGTGGGGAGGCCGCATGCCTTACCGCGACCGGGCCGTTGACGTCCACGTCAAGCGAATCCGACAGAAGTTGGGAGCAATCGCGCCCGAATGGACATTCGTACACACGCACTTCGGGATTGGCTACCGCCTGTCTCCAGAGGCAACCGATGGGGGACAGCAGTAATGACCCCTTTTCCGTTGGCGGGATTTTCACAGGGGCAACACGAGTCCTTCACAAGAGAGAGCCCAAAACCGGCGATTCTGTGGTCAGTCGCAATGTTGCGGCCAAACCACTCACCGATCAAAGGGGTTTCAAAAATGTCCCGCAGTCGCATCACACTCGCAGCAGTTGCAGCGGTAGCCGCAATGGTTGTGGCTCCAGCAGCAGCTTCGGCAAAACCAGTCATCACCCTGAGCGGTTCCACATCAGTGGCCCCACTCACAGCAAAGCTCTTCCCTGCGTTCCTCGCCACAAGCCTGGGCAAGGGCAAGGTTTCCTTCAAGCAGTATCAGGGCGGCTCCGACGTCGGCATATCCGATGTCTCAGCAGGGCGTGTCACAATCGGAAACTCTTCCCGAGATCTCAAGTCATCAGATGCTGGTGGACTTACTTGGAACAAGATTGCCCGTGACGCAGTCTGCGTCGCGGTCAACACGTCCAACGGTGTCTCCAACCTCACGACCACACAGGTCCAGAACATCTTCAGCGGTACGACGCGGAGCTGGTCTGACATTCCTGGCTCAGGCAAGACAGGGTCGATCAACCTCTATGTCCGTACTGCAGCTTCAGGTACCCAGGACGCTTTCCAGAAGCTCTTCATGGGTACGGCGACGGTCAGTAACAGCGCTGCACAGAAGGCATCTAATGGTTTGATTCAGAGCTCCGTCACTTCTGATCCAAACGGAATCGGATACGTATCATTCGATTTCCTCGGTGGAATCAAGGCCCTCCAGTACCAGGGCATTCCGTGCACCCTCACCAACGCGAAGTCAGGTGCCTACTCGGCAGTTCGTAACTTCTGGATGGTCACGCGTGGAGCCCCAACCGGCATCACCAACACATTCATCCATTGGGTCCAGACAAGCACAGCCGCAAAGAAGATCGTTGCTGCTGGATGGGTTCCGCTGGTCTAATTGAATTACCCGGGGGACAGCAAGGCCTCAGTGCCTCAGTCCGCCGCGGCGAGAAGCGAAAGGCGCGCCGAGCGAACGCTCGGCGCGCTGTCGTCGCTTGTACTGGTCCTAATCACGGCCATGTGCC
>JBAXCW010000099.1:0-4916 GCA_037141275.1 Actinomycetes bacterium | reverse complement strand
CCGCCGGTCTCAATTTGGCTGTTGACCCCAATAACTTCACCAGCCGTGTTGAGAAGCGGACCTCCGCTGTTGCCTGGATTGATGGCTGCGTCGGTCTGGATCACATCACTGATCTGGAAACCATTGGGTGCCGCAATCCGACGCTGTAAGGCGCTCACCACTCCCGTCGTGAGTGTCCGGTCAAGGTTGAACGGGTTGCCAATAGCCAAGACTGGATCGCCGACCTGGACAGCACTCGAACTACCGAGAGTGAGTGGGTGCAGGTCGAGACCATCGGTGTTGACCTTCAGTAGCGCAAGGTCGGTGGAGGGGTCCTTCCCGACCAGCGTGGCCGGGGCTGTCTTCTTATCGTCAAACCCAACCCTGATCGAGGTTGCGCCATTGACAACGTGGTAGTTCGTGAGGATCAGGCCCTTCTTGTCAATAACAAAGCCAGAACCCGTGGCTTGCCCGGACTGCTCGCCGCCGAAGCCGAACTGATCTTGAGTCTGCTGAACGATGGTTGAGCTGATGAACACAACACCGGGTGCATCGCGTTTGTAAATCTCCCTTGCGCTTAAAACAGTGTCCCCATCAGACGCCGGGATAGCCCCCGTCGCGACTCCGCTGCCAGAGCCGTAGATGTTTGTAGTGGTCGACCCAACCCCCAGCACTCCAATGACGAGTGCAACTACTCCGCCTCCCGCCAGTCCTGCCAGTCCCATCGACACTGCGTTCTGTTTGTTCATGAACCGATCATGCGGGTCTTCCCTCAAGATTTCCTAAGTACGGTCGAGAAGGCCCTTCACTGCCGTGGTGATGTCTCCCGCACGCATCAGCGCCTCGCCGACGAGAACAGCGTCCACGCCAACTCTCTCGAGCTCATGAAGCTGGTCACTGTGAGAGATCCCAGACTCCGAAACCACCGTCTTTCCAGCAGGGACATCTGCGAGCAGATCAAATGTGCGCTGCACATCAACGGTGAAATCCTTCAGGTTCCTGTTGTTGATGCCGATCAGCATGGCCCCAGCTTCCAGTGCCACCTCAAGCTCCGTTTGATCGTGTACTTCTGTGAGGACGTCCAGACGCAGAGCGTGCGCCTCAGCGGCAAGCTCGACGAGCTCAGTGGTGTCAAGGGCAGCCACAATCAGAAGGACTGCGTCTGCACCGGCCTCGGCAGCCTCAAGTAGCTGATAGCTCCCGACGATGAAGTCTTTGCGGAGAATCGGAAGATCCGTAAGCGTTCGGGCTTTTCTGAGGTCATCGAGTGACCCACCAAACCCATCCTCCTCAGTCAGGATGCTCAGCGCAGCAGCCCCACCTGCCTCGTAACCCGCCACGACATCGCGCAACTCAAGATCTGCCCTAATGACACCCGCCGAGGGACTCCTGCGCTTGTGCTCCGCGATCAGTGAGATCCCAGGCCGACCAAGCGTCTCGGCAAAGTGACGTTCCGGCCGTGAGGTGTCGACCTGCAACTTCAGGTCCTCCGCTGAAACAATCGCGGCACGACGAGCAACAGCCGCACGTGTTGATTCTAGAATTGAATCTAGACGGCTCATCGAGAACTACACCGACGCAAGTTGGTTAAACACTGATTGAGCGGCGCCCGAATCAATGGCCTCTTCGGCCGCACGAACGCAAGCACCGAAGTCGTCGGACTCCCCGGCAGCAAGGATGGCGGCCGCTGCATTGACAACAGCCAGGTCTCTCGCAGGGCCTACCTCACCGGAAAGAACCGCTCGGGTGACCATCGCATTGTCAGCGGGTCCGCCACCCGCTACATCAGCAGGATTCGCAACGGCAATGCCGTACTCCTGCGGGTCGAGCGTCCAATGCGTGATCTTGCCTTCTCGCACCTCAACTACCGCCGAAGGCGCCGAGGTACTGATCTCGTCAAGCCCGTCATGACTAGAGACAACAAGGGCGCGGACCGCACCCAACTCGGCTAAAGCACCAGCGACGACGTCTACGGAGGTGGGGTCACTGACCCCAACCACTTGGCGATCTGCCCCGGCAGGATTGGTGAGCGGGCCGAGGAGATTGAATGCTGTCCGGGTGCCTAGCGCCTTGCGCACTGGAACTACATGCTTGGTTGCCGCATGGTGCGCAGGAGCGAACATGAAGCCGAATCCAATCGAGTCAATGTCAGATGCGATCTCAGCTGGAGAGCGATCAATAGGGATTCCAAGCGCCTCAAGGAGGTCTGCGGAGCCGGAGAGCCCTGTCGCTGATCGGTTGCCGTGCTTGGCAATCCCGATCCCAGCTCCGGCGGCAATGAGAGCGGCCGTCGTGGACACATTGAATGTCGTGCGTCCCCCACCAGTTCCTGCCGTGTCAACTAGATCTCGCCTTTGGGGATGAACAGGCGTTGCTAGAGACCTCATTGCTGCCGCGAGACCCGCCAGTTCCGATGCGGTCTCGCCCTTAGCTCTGAGCGCAATCAGGAACCCAGCCGTTAGAACCGGGGAGACACGTCCCTCCATGATCTCAAGGAGCACCGTCTTCGCGTCACCAGCTGAGAGATCATCTCCAGCGCAGAGCGACTCCACAGCCTTGATCAGTATTTCGTTGGGGACTTGCTCGTCAGTCATCGCTCTAGAGCATCGCTGCTGGCAAGGAAGTTCGCAACCAGTGCGTGTCCGCACTCAGTCAGAATCGACTCGGGGTGGAACTGCACCCCTTCAGCTGGAAGTGCTGGGTGCCTAAGCCCCATCACCACTCCTTCAGCGCTCCGAGCGACAACCTCGAGCTCGCCCGTTGAGTCAGGTTCAACGACCAGGGAGTGGTAACGCCCGACCGTCAGCGGGGAGGGAAGCCCGAGATAAACGCCCTTCCCATCGTGCTCAATCACTCCGGTCTTGCCGTGCACAGGCTCCCCCGTGATGACAGTGCCGCCAAAAGCCTGAGCCATTGCCTGATGCCCAAGGCACACGCCAAGTGTCGGAATGCCGGCCTCCGGGAAGGCCCGGACACAGTCCAGGGTGATCCCAGCCTCATTAGGCGTGCACGGGCCAGGCGATACAACAAGTCGGTCGTAGCCACGCGCGACTAGCTCGGCGGCTTCAGCCTTGTCATTGCGAACAACGTCAACCTCAGCACCAAGCTCGCCCAAGTATTGAACGAGGTTCCAAGTAAATGAGTCGTAGTTGTCGAGTACAAGAACGCGCATCAGCTTCATGCCCAATCAGGCCTGGTCGATGCCATCTCAACCGCACGCATGACGGCCTTGGCCTTATTGACGGACTCAGTCAGTTCGTTCTCAGGAAGGGCGTCGGCAACCGTGCCGCCACCAGCCTGAATGTGAGCCTTGCCGTCCTTCACTACAACGGTCCTGATGTGGATGCAGACATCTAGATCCCCGGTGTATGAGAGCCATCCGATTGCGCCCCCATAGCCACCGCGCTTGACTGTCTCAACCTCATCGATGATCTCCATGGCACGGACCTTTGGGGCACCCGAAAGGGTCCCGGCTGGCAAGACAGCGCGGAGTGCATCAATTGCTGACACGTCATCCCTCAACTCACCTCCAACAGAGCTAACGATGTGCATCACATGCGAGTACATCTCTACTGCCATCAGCTCTTCAACTTCAACACTTCCATACTTGGAGACGCGTCCGAGATCGTTGCGTCCGAGGTCCACGAGCATCACGTGCTCTGCCCGCTCCTTCTCATCCGCAAGAAGCTCTTCTGAGAGAAAGCGGTCCTCCTCGGCGTTCTCCCCCCGCGGCCGCGTACCGGCAATCGGCTTCGTTGACACTCGGCTACCGGTCACCGTGAGGAGTGGCTCCGGGCTCGCGCCGGCTACCTCGAAGTCTCCAAAGTCAAGGAAGTACATATATGGGCTTGGATTAACTGCCCTAAGGCCGCGGTAGATGGCGAAGGCAGAAAGGTTGGTTTCGGCACTCCACCTCTGGGATGGAACAACCTGGAACGCATCCCCGGCTCGGATGTATTCGATGATCCGGGAAACACGGGCCTTGAACTCATCTGGAGTTGTGTTTGAGACGAAATCAGGCGCTGTTACAGGCTCCCCCGTGCTGGCCGGAGGGACTGGCCCTTCAAGCCGTTCGCGGATGCTCGTAATTGTCTCAACAGCCCGATCCCACCCAGCTCCTGCGTCACCCTCGGCTGAATGGATCAGCGAGAAGACGATCAACCGGTTCTGAAGGTGATCAAAAACCACCATCGCATCAGTCATCATCAGTGCTAGATCAGGAAGTCCGACAGGGTCGGGATTTGGCTCGCCCAGTGGCTCAACCGTTCTAACCAAGTCGTAACCGAACATGCCGACTGCTCCGCCAGCAAAAGGAGGCATTCCTTCTACTGGGGCGAGCTCACCTTCCCCTGTGGCGGATGCGGCGAGGTCAAATGGGTCCCCCTCGTCCCCCAACGACCAACGGATGACACTCTTGGGCTGGTATCCGATGAACGAGTAGCGCCCAACGCGCTGACCCTGCTCTGCGGACTCCAGTAGGAATGAAGGCTCGTCGCCTCGGAGCTTGAGATAGGCGGAAACGGGTGTTTCTGTGTCTTCAACAATCGAATGGACCACGGGGACTAGGCCGTACTGCGCAGCCAGCGCTATCGCCTCATCCCGTGTCGGCGTGACCTCTTGTCCAATCCCAGAGGTCATGTCAGGCACCCCGACGCGACGCGAGGACTCGCGCAACGTCCGCGAAGTCAAGGCCACGTGTCTTCAGCAGAACAAGCAGGTGGTAGAGCAGGTCTGCGGCCTCTTCCCCACAGCGTTCGTCAGTCTCCTCACGCACTGCGCGAACAACCTCTTCAGCCTCCTCCTCAACCTTCTCGCCAGCAAGAGTTGGGTCAGCAAGGAGCTTCGCGGTCCACGAGGAATCCTGATCGCCCGCGATCACACGTTGAGAGATCGTCCGTTCTAGACCAGGCAGCACTTCATGAATCGCGGGACTGCCC
>JBAXCW010000098.1:0-4920 GCA_037141275.1 Actinomycetes bacterium | reverse complement strand
GCCCGTGCCTCTTCCAGCGAAGCGTCCTCCATCCACGAAAGGTCAAGCGGATCAGCTGGGCGCTCACCATCACGCGGGTTTTGAGTCAGGGCAATCAGGATGTCCTGAATCCGGCGGGACTTAACTTTCGAGATTCCACCCGGTCTAATTGCAGCCTCAACCTCGGAGTTGGGCGCATCACGAACTCCCTCCCAGGTTGGAAAGCGCTCCCTCAGCCGCAGGTAAGCAATGTCACGGTTGCGGTCATTGGTGCTCTGGGATAGCACCGTCAGGATCAACTCATCGAGCGGGCGGCGGTGGGGAACCATGCGCGGCGTTCCGTAAGCATCAAGCAGCTTGGTGCGGATCCGCTCCACGCGATCGGGCGAAGGTGGCTTCCAAGCCTTCCTGCTCTTTGTTGAAACCGAACGCGCTGCCATTACACAGCGACAGTACTCAGGGGATGCCGGTGTCCGTATCCTCCAGAGGTGATGCCCGAGATCGTCGACCACGCAGGAGATGTAGGTGGCATGCCCGCCTTCTGGCGCCGGGCTGAGAATGCCAACCCCGAAGCGGCTCCGATCCTCTGGCTTCATGGCGTTCCGACAAGCTCCGACGACTGGCTTCCGTTCCTGGAGAAGGCCGGCGGCCTCGCCCCAGACCTTCCGGGCTTCGGGCGGTCAACCAAACGTGGTGACTTGGACTACGACATTGAGTTCTTCGCCAAGTGGATCAACGACTTTCTTGACCGTGTCGGCGTGGACAAGGTTCGACTGGCAGTTCACGACTGGGGTGGTGTTGGCCTTGCTTGGGCGCAAGCTAACCCTGACCGTGTTGAGCGCCTCCTAGTGATGGACGCGGTGCCCTTCCTGCCCAAGTACAGGTGGCATCGCATGGCCAAGATCTGGCGGACACCATTCCTTGGTGAGATCGCGATGGGGTTCACAAGCAAGCGCACACTGAAGGTGATTTCCCGCGAGTCAAACGCAAGCAAGGGTCCGCTGCCCGACGAACTGATCGACTCGGCGATGAGCCACTTTGACCAAGGCACCCAGCGGGCAATTCTGCGCCTCTACCGATCTTCCCCAGCAAAGGTTCTCGCGCAGGCCGGCAAGAATCTCAGCAGGATCACCTGCCCCACGCTCGTGCTCTGGGGTGAGCAGGACCCTTACATCCCAGCCTCGTTCGCAGACGCCTACGCAGAGGCAATTCCCAACGCAACAGTGGAACACATTGAAGGCGCCGGGCACTGGCCTTGGCTTGACAAGCCGGAGGTCCTAGATCGGGCCTGCGACTTCCTGACTGGCTGAAACGCGTTTTGGGCCTGCGCGCACCTGACCGGCCGACCGCCTGGGCAGTCGCAATTGCAGTAGTCGGAGCAGCCGCCTGGCTGATCGTCCAGCCGCACACCGCGGACATGGCCGCGCAGGTTTTCCGGGCTGAGTTCTTCGCCGACCACGGCTTCCAGAACTGGAACCCACAGTGGTACGGCGGACACCACCTGCTGCCCTACAGCGTCCTCGCGCCGGCGATCAGCGGAACAGTCGGTGTCTGGCTGGCTGGTTCCATCGCAGCAGTCCTAGCGGCATGGGCCCTTGCCCGAGCTGCCGTCGCAGCAACCGACGACCGCCATAAGGCAATCGTCATGGCGATCCTGCTGTCGCTCGGCGCGCTGGCAGCGCTCTGGTCCGGACGGACCACCTATCTGATGGGAGTGGCCGCGGGCGCTGCTTGCCTAGCTGCCCTGATGACCGGTCGTAGGTGGTTTGTGTGGGGACCATTGGCACTCCTGACCGCCGCTTTGAGTCCCGTCGCGGCGGCTTTCCTTGCGCTGTGCACCTTCGCCCGTCTAGACCGCCGCGGGATCACTGTTGCTTTGCTCGCTTTCACTCCGGTGGCAGTGATCTCAAGGGTTTGGCATGACGGCGGGGGCCAGCCGTTCAGTTTGAAGGTATTTGTGCCGCTGGTGGTGGCGTGTGTGGTCACACTGCTGCTGACAGCCTCCGCGGATCGCGACTGGAGGACTCTGCGCTTGGCGGTTGCCCTCTACCTCGCCGCTTCAACCATTGCATTCCTGCTCCCTACCGCGATGGGGTCCAACGCCGCGAGGCTCGGGCAGCTGACCGCCGGTGCGATTGCCGCGCTACTGCTGCTTGACCAGCGCAACAGGCTCTTCATGCTGCTGGTGACCCTCGCGGTGATCTGGCAGTGGACGGCTCCGGTTACGGACGGGATCCGCGCTCACCAGGACCCCTCATCAAGTTCGGCGTACTACTTACCACTCCTAACTGAGCTGGACAGAGTGAGCCCCGGCAAGAACATCGTCGAGGTTGTTTGGACGCGCAGCCACTGGGAGGCGGCGGTTGTCGCCCGGCGCTATCCAATTGCCCGTGGCTGGGAACGCCAGCTGGACGCGCAGCGCAACTCGGCGATCAACGGTCAGGAGGTCACACCAGCTGCTTACCGCGAATGGCTGGCGGCCAAGGGCGTCGCTTGGGTTGCACTTCCCAACGCTCCGATTGACAGTGCCTCGGCAGGAGAGGCGAAGCTCGTGCGGTCCGGGTTGTCCTACTTAGGCAAGGTCTGGCAATCACCGGACTGGACGCTCTACCGGGTCTTAGGCAACCCGCCCTCACATCCAAAACAACTCCCCCGGTAGAATCAACCGCCATGGGGGTTAAGGAGACGACGGTAGGCAGGAAGCTACTGCCCAAGGGAGGCGTCGACGCCCTGCGGCAAGTTGGCCTCTTCGCAGCCTGTTACATGGCCTACCAGCTTGTCCGTGGTCTGGCCGATGGCTCCGAGGCAACTGCCTTCTGGAATGCCAACCAGGTGATCAATTTGGAGAGCTCACTCCATGTATTTGTGGAGCCAAGTGTTCAGGCCTGGTCACGGGGCAACGACATCGTGATCGGCTTTGCCGACTGGATGTATGTCAACAGCCACTACGTCATCACCTTCTCGGTTTTGATCTTCATCTACCTGCGCCGCAACGCCTCCTTCTACTTCGTGCGCAACATGTTCCTCGCCGCAATGACCTTCGCTCTGGTGGGCTACGCCGCCTACCCAACGGCACCACCGCGGCTGATGCCCGAGTGGGGATTCTCAGACACGATCGCCCTCACCACAGGCAGTCATGTGGACAACCAAAAGATCAGCGCCCTGATCAACCTCTACGCTGCCGTCCCTTCCATGCATGTCTGTTTCTCACTCATGATCGGCGGCTCAATGTTCGCGCTCACCAACCGCAAGTGGACGGGCCGCCTCTGGCTGCTCTACCCACTCCTTGTGACTTGGGTTGTCGTGGCAACAGGCAACCACTACCTATTTGATGCAGTCCTCGGCGCATTCACGGCCGGCATTGTATGGCTGCTCGCCAACCAACTGGGCAAGCGCCGCGATGGGTGGAAGTTCCGTCCGGACGCTGATGCTCGCACGCCCCTTACCTCCGAGGTCCCGGCTTGACCACTGAACAACAGACCCGCGGCCCCGTGACTCCCGGGTCCTCAGACAACGGTGGCACCGGCGAGTTCGGCACGATGATGCGCAACCGCCTGATCGAGTCCCGCCTGACTCCGAACGGAATCTCAATGACCGGCCTCGTCCTCAATGCCGTGGCAGCCGGGTTGGTGCTCCAACGCCTCTTCGTTTTCGCAGGCTTTGCGTTCATCATCGGCTCGATCATGGACACCCTCGACGGGCGTTATTCGCGCATGTCCGGGAAGGGATCTCCCTTCGGAGCGTTCCTCGACTCAACCCTTGACCGAATCGAAGAGGGGATTGTTCTGACAGCAATCGCCGTCTACTTCGCAGCAATTGGTAACCAGACTGCAGTCGCAGCCTGCATGCTCGCTGTTCTCCTCTCCTTGATGGTGTCTTACACCCGCGCGAGGGCTGAAGCTTTGGGCGTCGAGTGCAAGGTCGGAATCGCAACAAGGCCAGTGCGGGTAGTGATTCTTTCCGCCGGACTGCTGTTTGCCAAGGGTGCTGGAATTGCCGACTTTGAGCTGCTCGCACCAGCCGTTTATGTGCTCGTCGCACTGTCATTTGTGACAACCGTCCAGCGCATCTCACACGTGCGCACAGCGCTCAACTCATAGTTCAGCGGCAGAGGCGTGTAGCCTCCCGGGTCGCTGCGGACCAACCGTAGACGGACACTCCCAAGGAGGTACACCACCGTGACCCCCGCCAAAAACGGCAAAGCAAACGGAACAAACCGCTACCAAAAGGACAAAGTCCGGGTAGCCATCATCGGCGTCGGCAACTGTGCATCAGCATTTGTGCAGGGCGTTGAGTACTACAAGAACGCTGATCCCAAGCAGCCAGTCCCAGGTCTGATGCACGTTGACCTCGGCGGCTACCACGTCGGCGACATTGAGTTCAGTGCCGCATTTGACATTGACTCCCAGAAGGTCGGTAAGGACCTCGGTCAAGCCATCTGGTCAGGTCAGAACAACACAATGAAGTTTGCCAAGGTGCCCAAGAACCTCGGGGTCACCGTTCAGCGCGGCATGACTCATGACGGACTCGGCAAGTACCTGAAGCAGCGCATCAAGAAGGCTCCAGGCGAGACCGTTGACATCGTCCAGGTCCTCAAGGACACAAAGACTGACGTTGTCGTTTCCTACCTGCCAGTCGGCAGTGAGGATGCGACCAAGTGGTACGTCGAGCAGATCCTTGAAGCTGGCTGCGGAATGGTGAACTGCATTCCTGTGTTCATCGCCCGTGAGCCGTACTGGAGCAATCGCTTCAAGCGTGCCGGACTCCCAATTGTCGGAGACGACATCAAGAGCCAGGTCGGCGCAACGATCGTCCACCGCACCCTCGCCCGTCTGTTTGGCGATCGTGGCGTGAAGATGGTCCGCACGTCGCAGCTCAATGTGGGCGGCAACATGGACTTCTTCAACATGCTTGAGCGCGAGCGCCTTGAGTCCAAGAAGA
>JBAXCW010000097.1:0-4938 GCA_037141275.1 Actinomycetes bacterium | reverse complement strand
GTCTTGGAGCCTGAGGAGGGTCAACTTGCCTCTCACGGTGAGGCCGGCAAAGGCCGTCTTGTTGAGCCCGATGTCATTCTGCACAGCGTCGAGATGCTGGCCGCCCAAAGCCGTGACCTTGATGGGGTATCGGTGGTCGTTACGGCAGGCGGCACGCGTGAACCAATTGACGGTGTTCGCTTCATCGGCAACCGGTCTAGCGGCAGGATGGGATTCGCTGTCGCAGAGGCAGCTCAGCAGAGGGGCGCGTTGGTGACTTTGATTGCCGCCAACTCCAGCTTGCCCTGCCCATTAGGAGTCGAACTGGTTGAGGTTGGGAGTGCGGCCCAGCTCGCCGCAGCCACGCAGACGGCATTCCAAGCTGCAGATGTTCTCGTAATGGCCGCTGCAGTGGCTGACTTCCGCCCGGTGGCCCCGGTCGGCGGGAAGATTGACAAGTCAGCTGGCGTTCCGAGCCTGCAACTCGAGCCTGTTGACGACATCTTGAAGGGACTTGCCGCCAAGAAGTCAGGTGGTCAGGTACTGGTTGGATTCGCGGCCGAACATGGTCCCTCGACTGAGCGCGCCCGGGGAAAGCTCGAGGCCAAGGATCTGGACATGGTTGTCTACAACGACATCTCCGATGGCACGATTGGCTTTGACTCTCTCGACAATCAGGTAACCCTGATCACGCACAAGGGGGAGAGGCAACTTCCGCTCGCCAGTAAACAAGTAATCGCCGGAGGAATCATTGATGCCCTCGTCGAGCTCCGCGCCAGCGGTTCATAAGGGCCTAGGCCGGGATGTGCTGACGAGCCTGAGTGGCGGTCAGCACGAAGAGCCCAAGGACACGGTCAAGCTGCCTTGCATCTAGAGCGTCGGGGAGGAGATCACAGGAAAGCCAGACCTCACCGTCCCGCGTTGAACTGAAGCGGACAAGGTGGATGCGCCGGTTCCACCAAAGGAGATCCTCAGGGCTGAGCTGACCTGCGGCACAGACATTCGCCTGAATCCGCAGCAGCCCCTCGCGAGCTGCAATGCCAATGTCGAGCGGCCACCCGGCAGCGTCCACTGACAAGCCCCATTCGCCATAGGCAAGCTCCCGGGCGGGGTCCTCCAGCCCTGAGAGGAAGTCGCCGACAACAGTGACTGTGTGATCCGTGCGCACCCCGCGAGGTTAGCGAGATGCCGGGCAATGCTACGATTGGCTTAACAGCTTTAGACACCGGTCTGACCGGTGCGCAGTGCGGAGCGGGCGAAGGCCCGCTCTTTTTATCGAGGAACCCAATGAACGAAGCCATCGAAACCAAGATCCGCAGCCTAATCGCCGACAATTCGGACGATATTGAGGTTCTGCTCGTAGACGCGCCAGGTGCGGGGCGAGTCCGCGTGTTCATCGATCACGCGGACGGAGTCACATTGGCTCACTGCGAACGCGTGACCGAGCTGCTCGCCGATGTGCGCGAGACCCATGCTGTTGAGGTTTCAAGCCCCGGCGCGGAACGACCGCTCACTAAGCCTGACCATTTTCGCCGGTTTGCTGGCCGTACAGCCAAGATCAAGCTTTCAGAGCCACTCCCAGAGAGTGGTAGCAGGACCATCAGTGGTGAGATCGTCGAAGCCGACGACGAGACAGTCACCGTTGCCACAGGCGACGAGCGGCTCTCACTTCCATATTCGGCCATAGGTCGCGCCCATCTGGTCGCGGCTGCTTAAAGCGGAGGTCATTCATGTCCAAAGAAATCATTGATGCACTCGGAGCCATTGCCGACGAGAAGGCCATCCCACTCGAGACGCTGATCGACGCGCTTGAGGCTGCTCTTCTCTCCGCCTATAAGAAGGCATCGGACTCAGCCGAGTATGCGCGCGTTGAGATTGACCCTGTAAGTGGAGACTTCATCGTTTGGCAGCTCCTGATCCCTGAGGAAATCGTGCCACTGGTACTGACTGAGCCGGAAGAGCTTGACGAGCCACTGATTGACCCTGAGACCGGCGAGGCCCGTGAGCCAGCCGCTCCAGAACTCGACTTGGAGAAGGTGAAGGAGTACCGCGACCGCATTGAAGAGGTCAACGTCACCCCTGAGAACTTCGGCCGTATCGCTGCTGTAACAGCGAAGCAGGTGCTCCTCCAGCGCGTCCGTGAAGCCGAGCGCGAGCTCACTTTTGAGGAATACCGCGATCGCGTTGGTGAGCTCATCAACGGTGTTATCCAGCAGACCGACAGCCGCTACACCCTTGTAAGACTGAATGAGACCACTGAGGCACTGCTTCCGCGGTCTGAGCAGGTTGACGGCGAGCGCTACGACAACGCCCAGCGCGTCAAGGCGATCATCAAGGAGGTTTCGTCATCTCCTAAGGGGCCGAGCATTATCGTTTCGCGCCGTGATCCAAACCTGATTCGGGAACTCTTTGCTCTCGAAGTACCTGAAATGGCCGACGGTCTAGTTGAAATCACCGAGGTAGCCCGTGAGCCTGGTTACCGGTCAAAGATTGCTGTCATCTCACATCAGGACGGCGTAGACCCAGTTGGCGCCTGCGTGGGGCCTAGAGGGTCCCGAGTGCGCATGGTTGTCTCGGAGCTCCGCGGAGAGAAGATCGACATCATCCCGTTCAACGAGGAGCCAGCACGATTTGTAGCCAAGGCGCTCTCACCGGCACGTGTCAGAGAGGTGTTGGTCGACGACGACGAGAAGCAGGCAACTGTCATCGTCCCTGATGATCAGCTTGCTCTTGCTATTGGCCGCTCCGGTCAGAATGCTCGCCTGGCTGCTCGCTTGACCGGATGGCGAATCGACATTCGCTCAGAAAGCGACTACGCCGAAGAGGCAACAGTTCCAGGCGCAGAGGAAGAGGGAGATACTCAGACTCGCTGCGCAGCAGTTCTTTCTAATGGTCGCCGTTGTCCCAACGCTCCCATCGAAGGCTCGCGTTACTGCGGCATTGAGGCTCACCAGGGCTATGAGGCCGCTGGTGGTCAGCCACAGGCCGCTCCTGAGCCAGATGAGGCCCCAGCTGATGACGTAGAGGTCGCAGTTGAGGAGACTCTCTCAGTTGAGGAAATCGTCGCAGTTGAGGAAGCAACCTCCGTGGATGCGGCAGAGACTGACGAGGCTCCAGTAGCTGAGCCCGTTGAGGAAGTGGTGTCTGACGACGTCGTAGCCGAAGTGGACGCGGTTCTGCCCGCGGCCGACGCCGAAGTCGAGCAAGAACCAGCAGACACGGAAGAGGGCGAGTAGTCATCAACCCAACTCAGACCAGAGAGGCCTTCCGGGTTAGTTCACCGGAGGGGAACTAGACTAAAGACCGTATGGCACGCAAGCGCGTTCATGAAATAGCCAAGGATTTGGGCATGACCAGCAAGGACTTGCTGGCTGTTCTGAACGCCGCTGGGGTGGAAGCCAAAGCAGCCGCATCCTCGGTTGAGGAATCCGATGCCAAGGCAGCGGTAGCAGCTGGCTCCAAGGCTGCTCCATCAAAAGTAGCCCCTGCCAAGGCCAAGAAGCCAGCAGCAAAGCCTGAGTCTGCGGCTAAGCATGCTCCTGCCGCTAAGCCTGCAGCAGCTGAGAAGCCTGCTCCTGCCGCTCAGCCTGCGCCGCCTCAAGACACACCGACCCCAACCCGCGAGGAAGCCGAGGCAGCCGCTGGCCCAGGCAAGCGGCGCGTCGTCATCGACTCCCAGGCCAATAGGCGTCCAGCAACCGGGGGGCCACCTCAAGGTGCTCCAGGGCGTAGACCCCGTCGCAGAGGCGGCCGACGCCGTTCCTACGACGAAGTGTTTGCCGATGCCGAAACGAGACCTGCTGACGCAACGACGCAGGTAATCAGGGTTAACTCGGGATCCACCGTTAAGGATGTCTCCGAATATTTGGGCGTCCCGGTTCCTGACGTCATCAAGAAGCTGATTGGACTCGGTGAGATGGCAACACTCACCCAGACATTGTCCGACGAGACAATTGAGGTACTCGCGGGTGAGCTAGACCGCGAAGTTGAGATCGTCCACAGCGATGAGGAGGCCGTGGAGGCTCCAGACTTCAATGACACAGACGCTCAGTTGATTGACAGGCCTCCCGTTGTCACCGTGATGGGACATGTCGACCATGGCAAGACCTCACTACTCGACGCAATCCGAAAGACAGAGGTTGCGGCGGGCGAGGCCGGTGGCATCACCCAGCACATCGGGGCCTACCAAGTTCATGTTGACGGCCGGATCGTTACGTTCCTCGACACACCCGGTCACCAAGCTTTCACCGCCATGCGTGCCCGAGGCGCCCAGGTCACTGACATCGCAGTAATCGTTGTCGCCGCTGACGATGGGGTCAAGCCTCAGACGATTGAAGCTGTTGACCACGCGAAAGCCGCAGGGGTTCCAATGCTCGTTGCGGTGAACAAGATTGACAAGGAAGGCGCGCAGCCCGACCGGGTACGTGGAGAGATGGCAGAGCTTGGCCTTCAGCCGGTTGATTGGGGCGGAGAGACAGAGTTCTGCGACGTCTCAGCGAAGTCCGGAGAAGGCCTTGAAGCGCTGCTCGAGACACTCGTCGTTATGGCCGACCTTGAAGAGTTGAAGGCAAACCCCAACACAGATGCTTCGGGCACCGTGATTGAGTCAAGGCTCGATCCAGGCCGGGGAGCTGTTGTCAGCATTCTTGTACAGCGGGGCACCCTTCGTATTGGGGATCCACTCGCAGCAGGAGCGCATTGGGGACGTGTTCGTGCAATGCACGACCACACCGGAGAACGCGTTCTGATTGCCAGCCCAGGCGAGCCAGTCGAGGTTCTTGGCTTCGGGAGCGTTCCGGACGCCGGCGAGTTCGTCCGCATGTTTAACTCGGATCGGGATGCTCGCGAATCAGCCAAGGAGCGAGGCCACAGGCTCAAAACAGAAGCACTCGCGCGTCGCTCTGGCCGCCGTGTCTCACTTGAGGAGATCTTTTCCAGTGGTATTCAGGAGCTCAACCT
>JBAXCW010000096.1:0-4964 GCA_037141275.1 Actinomycetes bacterium | reverse complement strand
ACGGCCAAGGGGCTGGGGTCGCGCGAGTCGGACTGGCTATCGACGGTTTCACTTCCACCGCAGCCGGTGCCCCCCATGATCGCTGTGAGGCACAAGCCCAGACAACTAGCCCCAGCCCACGTCAAGCGCACTGGTCACTCGTACCAAAGCCCAATAGCTCCTTGTAGGGATGAGGGACCTTGCAGCCCGGGGTCCCACCGTTCGGTCCCCACGATTCGACCCAAGCGCCATCACTTTGGCGATGTACGGCGGAGGTGGATTGCTGAAACGGGAGACTGCCAGCAGGTCTGTTGGGGCAACCAAACACACTGATGCGGCCCCAGCCCACTGACCGGATTAGGGCTGAGGTGTGGCAGACCCCTGATCCGGTGAGCGCTGAGCGGCTGCCCAAGGCAGCCACCATGGCCGCGTCCTCTTTTGGAGTGGCTTGTGCGACCTGGTTTGGAGCTTGGGCTGGGGTCGTGGTTCGGGTGGTGAAGGTTGCTGATGGGGTGGCTGGGCCGCCGCAACCAACAGCAAAGATGCACAGCGCTGTTGCGAGGGCTGGTATCGCCAACCGGTAGCGATGTTCGGGGCATAGATGCCCAGTGCTGGAAAGTCTGTCAGCGGAAGCTGACCGAAAGCAGGTGGTCAGCAACTGTTGTAGTAGGCGTCGTAGGTACAGGTAGTTGTCTCGCTGTACGTGTCCGTCTGGGTCATCGTCTCCGAGTTGGTCACCGTAGTGCTGCCGCCCGCGGCGCCCATAACTCCACCCAATACCCCGCCGACGATCAGTGCGACAACTCCAACAACAAGCAAGTAGCTCGAATTCGCTGCTCCACTACGCCCACCTAGAGGTGAGCCGCCGGCCAACGGCAACCCGCCCATAGGGGGAGGAGAGCCTGGAGCGAATGGCGCTGGCAGACTTGGCTGTTGCTGGGCTGAAGGGGGGATCGCGCTCCCGAGCGGGGGTGCTCCAAAGCCGGGTGACCCAGGACACGAAGGCATCGAACATCCGCCGTTCTCTGAGAAACACTCGGAATGATGGACGGCCTGACACGTGGCGCACTCTGAGGTGGCTACCCCAGACTCGATCTCAGCCTGGCAATAAGGGCATCGCGGCAGTGGGTCGGCCCCGCCTGGGGGAGTGCCAGCCATCTGCTCCGGTGCCTGTTTGACGGGCTCCTCGCAGATTGGACACTGGACGGCCATGTCCGGCAGTACGGTCTTGCAGTTAGTGCACGTGTTCATGGCAGTACCCCTCAGATTTCAGTCATTACATTTGAACTGTGATTAACAGTACACCTAGCTCAACTCGCCAACACCGGACAAAGGCTACTTGGAGTGTTGGGACATGCGATAAATATCTAGTTCTCCGGAACGCGATCTACTTACCCACGGTGGCAGGGATGCTCCAGTTGGTAACACGGGGCCAAGCAGACGGACCTCAGGCGATTTAGCACGAACCGCATCCCGGTGGACTAGGACTGTGCGAACTCCCTTTCGGCGGAGCAGTGTAAGCGCGTCGAGCGAGGGAAACTTCCTTATGCCCTGGAGCATCGTGTTGAAGTACCTTGGCTCAACGCTGCTCCGCCCATTCACCAGATTCGGAAACGCCTGGGTCGACCAGAGTAAGTAAGACCGGTTGTTCCCTTGGCTCGCTGGAAGCTCCAGAATGGGACCTTCCAGTCTCATGGAGTTACTGAAGGGACTCCGGGGCGAAGGCACGGTCGGGACCTGGATCGGGGTTCCCTCGGCGACAAGAAGGACACAGAGGAGGACGGCCAGAACAGGGGCCAGTGCACCGCGATGCCGGGATAACAATCGGCTCAAGAGTACCGAAGCTCCCAGTCCGGCAAGCAAAGCAATGCCGAGCGATGTGAGGGCAGTCAGCCTCCCAGGGGTCCGACTAGCATCCCACCCCGGGAACACTGAAAACGCAACGCGATATGGAAGTAGCGATCGCCAGCCCGACGGACCGAACCCGAGGGAAAGGAGCGCACAGAATGCAGTAGAGCCAGCCAAGGCGAACCTCCTCCGTCGCGCCCACGCGCCCCAGCCCATTCCTACTGCAGCCAAAAGGATGGCAACCACGCCCGGGAACAGGCTCCTCTCGTCTCTGGTGTTCGGGACCGCACCCGCAAACCGCGATGTTGGACCTCCCCAAAGAAGGTTCTTGTCGGACGCGACCAAGAACGAGCTTGCTGGTGGGGACCATCGGTAGACCATCGCAGCGGACCGCTGCGCTTCGGGCAGTGTTTGGAGAACCCGCATGTAAGGCAAGCTGAATGTGGTTGCAGCCAAGCAGACGAGCATCGCGCCGAGAATGGTTGACCGGCGCATGGCGGGGGTCCTCAGAGCCGTTCGTCTTATGGAAGGCACGGCCAGGGTTGTTGCGGCAAGAACGAACAGCAGGTAAAGAAACGGAACTCCGAGGGAGAACCCAATTGTTATCTGCCAAGCGGCGACCACTGATCCGGCGAGTATGAGCTTCCAGCGCTCGAACCGCACTCCTCCGATGAATAGGGCAAGGCTCAGCGGGATGCCCCCCTCTGAGAGGACATGAAGGTGTCCTGCCTGCCCGAGTCGCCAAGGGGCGTAGCAGTAAGCGACGCCGACTACGAGCGAGGGCCCTAAGGGCATTGAAAGCATGCGGGCCAATAGGTAGGCGCCAAAAGCCGGTAGCGCCCAGGCAATGATGTATGTCAGGTTGTAGCGAATGGTGGCGGCATGGGGACCGGTGCCGATTAGCCCTAGCGGTGCATACCCACTTAGCGAGTCAGAGAAGGCCAGCGTGTCATGCAGTGGCCAGTACTGGTTGGCGTCCCAATAGCTGCCAAGTCGATTAACTAGAGCGTGTCCGCCCCACGCTATCTGCCAGGCCTGGGGCAGTGGGTCGCCTATCCCGCCTGGGAATACATCCCCAAGCTTCCGAAGCAGAGGTATCGCCTGATCAACGGAAAGCCAGAGGTAGCCCAGTCCTACGAGGACTACTTCTTTAAGGCTTGGGGTTTCCCTAAAGGCCGTGTGCGTTTGGCTAGTTAGACCGGAGTGTCTCGATTGCATCGCCGTCACCGACTACATAGTGACGGCGTTCCATCCCGACTCGAGCAGTCACTACGTCGAAGTGTGCAACCACGTTCTTGAGTTGAAGTTGGTGCATCTCAACGCAAGAGTCATCAACAATGTGAGTGACGTGAAGCTGCCGCCCTTCGCCACACGTCGGACACTCACCGTCCTTAACCTTAACGGCGGGAAGCGGCCGCATGATCTCGCTCTGCTCGTTGCAGTCGGTGCACTCGGCGGCCAGGACAAAGTCGCCCTCAAGGTCTAGGACAGCCTCCGGCCCCAGGGTTGCGCGAGCGCTGGTTAGCGCCTCAGCCACAGTCTGCTCGGGCGAGAGGCGATCCGCGCTCGCAACAGCGTATGTGTCGTGGCTCATGCAGTCGTCCTTGCGACCGTAGGTGACAATGTACGAGTCGTGCGTCTCGCCATTGAACGAGAACCCCTTGCCTCCAAAGGTGTAAGCCACTGACCCCGGTTCATTCCGATGTAGCAATTTGACTGCTTCCTGCACCTGCATGGCAGCGATAACGCTCGCAGACGTGGCGGTAGTGGGTACCTTCCCCGTCAGCATTTCATCCCGGCTGAGCAGCGCGCAAGTCCGTCGATTGGCCAATAGGTCTCGGTCCCGCTCGCTCATGGTGCATTCGTAGCAAGCCGACTCTGGCGGGAGAAACACGCGCATCATGCCTAGAAGCCCTTCGATAGCACCGTCCACTAGCGGGGTGGACGTCTTCCAGCAGGCCATATTGATGTGGAGACGCGCTTCTCGGTTGTCCAGACCTCCCAGAACAACGTCGCACTCCGCAAATACACCAAGTCCTAGAGCAAGGCGGACGTCCCCAACTACGGGGATCACTTCAATGCCTGGATTCAACGCGCTTGCTCGCTCAGCGAGCACCTCCGCTTTTAGGCGCCCCTCATCCTCTGCTCGAAAGAAGACACAGCGGGAGAGGTTGGAATTCTCGATTGTGTCCATGTCGACGACTATTACGCGCCCTATGCCAACCAGGGCGAGATTCTTAACCAGCTCGTTACCGAGTGCGCCGGCACCAACCACGAGAGCGGTCGCGTCCGCTAACCGACTCTGATTCCACCACGAGATCAGGTTCTGACGGTGATGGCGGTCGTTCTCGTCCACGAGCTCAATCGGAGTTTGCCCCGGCTCGGCTACCGGCTCAGTCATTTGGTTCAGCCAGCCGTGAGCTCAGAAACAAGGCGGAGTACATCCCCATCTTGAACGCGCGCGTCCTCAAGGCTTTGTTGGTCATCGACCTGCAGGCCACTTGCCTTGTGATGAAGTTTGTACGAGAGAGGTTGGCCATCAGGCCCAACTGCTGGAAGACCCATCTTGTCAACTAGCTGCATCAGGAAACGGCCGGCAGGTGCGTCACCAGGAACTGTTGCAGTCCTTGTAATTGTGCCAGTTGCGTCTTCGACGGTGATTTCCATAGTGCGTCTCCTTCTATTTGGTTTGAGGTTGTGGGCAGGTTGCCCCTTTGTCCCTAAGGGTGGAGCCCCCGACCCGCATCGTCCGTTCTAGGCGACGGGGACCCTTTCTGCGTACTGGATGAGCGTTCCGCCAATTTGGAGCATGTCGCCATTACGGAGGGTCTGCTGAGAAATCGGTGCACCATTAATTGTGACTGCGCAACCATCGAATGCCTGCAGCACCCTTTGGTTTTGCTGATCCACGATGCGGCAATGGAAGGGAGCAACTGCTGGATCCTTCAGAAGGGTTACCTCACTCTTGGGTGAGCTACCGACGTTGGTCACCTCGTGATAGACGATGAACTCCTTGCCGGTCATCCCGCCACCCACTATCCGTATCCAAGCCTGTCGGCGTGCGAGCTCGACCAAGCCGGTGGCAAAGCCGATCGCGATCCCGATAACCGACAAGCTCACCACGTGCAGGATTGGCT
>JBAXCW010000095.1:0-5046 GCA_037141275.1 Actinomycetes bacterium | reverse complement strand
ATGCTCGGGCTGCCTTCGATTGGGCAGTGGCTAATGCCGCAGATTTGGGCAGCGACCCGACGCGCATTGCCGTCGGCGGTGACAGCGCCGGTGGCAACCTTGCTGCCGTGGTGGCGATGGACACGGCGCGCAGCCTTTCTCCCCCGCCAATCGCACAGCTTCTCTTCTACCCAATCACCGATGCGGTTGAGAAGCACCCATCCCGCGGACTCTTCGGCACAGGGTTTCTCCTCACCTCGGATCTGATGGACTGGTTTGCGCAGCAGTACGAGGGCGGCAATGAGAGTTCTGCAGACCCTGCCAACCCCCGCATCTCGCCATTGCGCGCGCAAGACCACTCCGGTTTGGCGCCTGCAATCGTCATCACGGCTGGATTTGATCCCCTCCGTGATGAAGGTGAGGCATATGCCCGACAGCTGGATGCTTCAGGTGTCGAAGTGGTTCAACGGAGATTCCCCGACCTGATCCACGGGTTCATCAATATGCCCGGCGTGTCACGAGCAGCACGTGATGCGCTCCTTGAGACCTGCGGGGTACTTCGGTCCGTCGTTCGCCGCTAGCTACTCGGGGTTCCCTCAAACGGCAGGGCTCGGAGCGGACTACTTGACCTTCTGAGTCGACCTGACTGCACATGCGGGGCTGACTGATGGGACTCGCGCCCCAGCCTGTCCAGAGTAAGCGGTGACGCAGGCTCGGATCCGGTTACCGGAATCGGATCGCGTGGTTGTGTAGGAGGGCGTATTGACGTCCTTTTGACCCGGGATGGTGGTCCAAATGATCCCAGCGGTAGACCGCTGCCACGTGTAAGTGAATGTGTAAGAAGCGCCGTTGTCATCAGCTGCGCTGCTGCCGGCCCAAATGCCATCAGTGGTGTCAATCTCGTCGCCCTGGGATGGTCGGCAGGCAGGCGATCCGAGGATCGGAACGTAGGCGGGGCTAGCGCAGTCGTTCGTCGCGTCGGTGAGGACTGGATAAGACGAAGTTTGGGATGCTGGAAGTGGAGGAGGCGTAAGGAGGACCGGTCCGACATTGAGCAGAGCGCCAGTCTGGATCAGGGAAGCACCGGTGAGGAGCTCAAGGTCAGCGGACGGGGTTCCGGCGACGGATGTGCCGAGTGTTGCTGCTGCGCAGTCCGGCAGTGGCGACTTTTTCACGGCGGGTCCGTGGCACGTGCCCTTGCTCAGGAGCACGGCGACAGTTTCAGTGTCCCCTAGGGAAACTGCCAGTTCCTGCTTACCGTCGCTGTTGACGTCGATGAAGGTAATGGCTGTCGGAGCGCTCCCAGCTGGCAGCGACACTGGGATCGGGAGGCTGAACTTACCCTTGCCGAGGTTGATCATGACAACAATGCGGTCGCACCCTGGGTCTGAGAATGCTACGTCTGGGAGACGGTCACCGTTCCAGTCACCGGCTGCAATGGCCTGAGGAATCACTGGGTTGACGCCACACAGTCCCAGCGAGAAGAATGGAGTCTGTTTGAACGTGGTGACGAAAGTCTTGGTCTTTACCGAGTTGATGAAGATGCCCTGACCGGTCAAAGGTGATGCGGTGACGAGGTCCGTGAGACCGTCGCCGTTGAAGTCAGCGCCAGCAAGATCAACTGGTCCGAAGCCGGATCCAATCGAGGTGGACTTAAACATGGGAGCACCAACCTTGCGGGGGTTGGTCTTGGCGTCGTATGGGCTGGTTGGGTCTTTGGGACATGACCGGCTTGTGTCCTTGTCGTTGCCAGTGTTGGTTTGGATGCTGACGGTTCGGTCTCCACTGTTAGCACTGGCCATATCCAGCTTGCCGTCCCCATTGAAGTCGCCAAGCACTAGGCCATGGGGAATTTTGAATGTCTGAGGGTGCGCTGGGATTTGGTTGAAGGCTGAGGGAGGCCTGACATCCATCGCGTCGATGTTGGAGCCCATCCCCAGGAACACGCCGAAGTCGCGCGTCCCGATATTCACGGTGACAGCGTCAGTACAGCCGTCCTTGTTGAGGTCGCCGGTCTTGATCTGCGTTGGTGTTGCGCCAACCTGAAATTCGATTGGAGGTTTGCCTATAACTGGAGTTACCGAGTAAGGGCTGAGAGCGCCGTTGCCTGAGTCGGCTGAGAGGGTTGTGAACCGGTCGTAGCCTGCATCTGCGACTAGGATCTCTTGGTTCCCGTCCCCATTTAGGTCGGCTGTTGCGACGCCCGCTGTAACTCCTTGAGCGAGCCCACCGCTTCCGCCTGGATCGCCTGGAATCAGGACCGGCTTGGTTGGATCAAGTGCAGTTCCGTCCGTCTTAAAGTTGTTCATCAACACGCGCACGGTCTTGCCTCCGCCGGTCGCGACGATCAGGTCTTTGCGTCCATCGCCGTTGATGTCAGTGCTGGTGAGCCCCCAGGGCCCAGTGGCAATCCCCTCCGGGGATGTTGTTGCATGAGCAGCAGGAAGGGACGCCAGCGCGCAAGCACCCAATACGACTGTGCTGGCGAGGGTGTTGACTAGGCGTCTCTGCATGGGTCTACTTAGGATAAAGACTTCTGGGCGCCAATCCAATGATGAACCGGCGCCCAGATTTGTCTAAAGCCCTAGTGGGTATTGCTACTTCGCGAACTGCGTGGCGAACCAGGCTGTTGCGTCGTCCTGCCCGGCTCCTACCACTCCACCGTGATCGGCTGATGGGTACGTGTTGTAGCTGACGTTGCCAGTCCCGTCAGCGGTCCGCATTTCAGCTACGAGTGCGTCGGTTGTGAACGATGGAACCGTTGAATCAAGCCCACCCTGGAGCAGCAACATAGGCACGTTGATCAGCATCTTCGAGTTGTTCTTCGGAGATGGATTGATGGCAGGACCGTCAAGCGCGGTGAGCGCCTTCAGGACCTTGCCTGAAGTCCATCCACTACCAGTCCATGTCTTCAGAAGGTTGCCGGGGGCAAACTGACCAAAGCTGCCGACGCTTCCGAGGCCAGCATCTCCACCAAGGCACTTGGTTTCAAGATCGCCCATTAATGCGTAAGCCGCTGGATTCATCAGGTCGGACAGCTTGAGCGTCGTGTCAGCCACTGTGGTTGATCGCACGATTAGTGCTCCAAGGCCAGAGAGTCCATTAGGCACCTTGATGGCATTGGTAGCGAAGATCACTGTGGTCTTCAGATGGCTTGCAGGAGCGAAGGCAGCTACACCCTTGAGGTGTAGGGATGGGGCCCAAGTACTGGCATCAGCGGCTGCAAACAGCACCGCGTGGCCGCCCTGAGAGTGCCCGGCTGCGATCCAGTTGCTACCCACATGGGAGTCAAGATTGTGTGCGGCGGTGACGATGTCAATGACCCCGCGGCCTTCTGAATGACCGATTAGGTAGGGATGAGGCCCTGCGGTACCGAGGCCTTCGTAGTCGCTCATGGCCACTGCGTAGCCTGCTGCGAGCCAAGCGTTGAAAGCTGGGTACACGTAGCTGGAGTAGTTGCCCGAAACAATGTCAGCTATCCGTGATGGAGCACATGAATCGCCCGCACCAACGGTGCCGTGGCCCCACGAGATGACCTTCCAGCCACCGGCCGGCGGCGTGCCCTTTGGCAGCCAGACTGTCCCCGAGACTCCGATCGACTTGTTTTTAAGTGACTTCGACTTGTAGACGACGTTGAGCACACGGGATGCATTGCTCAGCGATAGCGCGCTCTGGGCCGTGCGGTACCAAATGACGTCGCCGTTCTTTCCGCCCTTGATCTTGCTCGCGCTTGGCGCGTAGAAGGCTGTTGTGGCGGGACCGACCTTCGGCGCTGCGGCCGATGCGGTACCAACAAAGGACAGGGACAGGGCCGCTGTCGCTGCGGCAAGCGCGGCGATGCGGAGTGGTTGTGTGCTTCGGATCACGTTCATGGCATCAACGATACTCTCTAGAGCGCTACTTCGCCACCTGTAACCGTCACGAAGCAAGGTGGCGTAAAACTCGACCGAGGAGACCTAAAGTGCATGCTGCGGACTACGTAATCGTTGGGGCTGGCTCGGCCGGCTGCGCCATCGCTAACCGCCTCAGCGAGGACCCCTCCTGCCGCGTGGTCGTGCTCGAAGCCGGCGGGACCAACAGGCACCCAAACATCACTATTCCAGCAGCGTTTCCCAAGCAGTTCAAGACCAAACTTGACTGGAATTACAACACCCAGCCCGAGCCATTCTGCGATGGGCGAGAGCTCTTTTTGCCGCGGGGCAAGTCCCTTGGCGGCAGCAGTTCGATGAACGCAATGCTCTATGTGCGTGGCCGTCCGTTTGACTACGACATGTGGGAGCAGATGGGTGCCACTGGGTGGAGTTGGCGCGATGTCCTGCCCTATTTCATGCGTGCCGAGGACAATTCGCGTGGAAAGTCTGAGTACCACGGCGTTGGCGGCCCCCTCCGGGTCGAAGACAACAAGGAGCCATACGCGTTCACGGAGAGGTTCCTCGAGGCGGCTGAAGCGCATGGGATTCCTCGCATTCCTGACTACAACGGTCCGGAGCAGGACGGCTGCTCACCGGCTCAGGTGACGCAGCGGGACGGACGTCGCTGGAGCGCTGCTGACGCATATCTGCGACCAGCAATGAAGCGTCCCAATGTTGAAGTTGTAACCAAAGCGCAGGTTCTAGGACTTGAGTTCACCGGGGATCGCGTAACCGGGGTCCGCTACGCCGATAAGCGTGGCCGTCAGCGCGTCGCTCAAGCCGCCCAGGAGGTAATCCTCTCCGCAGGCGCTTACAACTCGCCGCAGATCCTGATGCTGGCCGGAATCGGTCCTGCTGAGAGCCTCTCGAGTGTTGGTATCAAGGCCCGCGTTGACCTGCCTGGCGTAGGTCAGAACCTTCAGGACCATCCGTTCATCGTGTCGATTTGGGACTCGATCATTGGCGGTACTCTCGCCGACGCGGATACGCCCGCCAACATCCTCAAGTGGGTACTCAAGAAGGAAGGGCCGTTCACGACTTCGGTGGCGGAAGCGTTCGCATTTGTTCGCTCACGCCCTGGTCTCCCCGCGGCTGACCTCCAGTACCACTTCGCCCCCGGCTACTTCTCAGACCATGGCTTTGATGAGTACAAGGA